>CACXEX010000128.1 GCA_902766775.1 uncultured Ruminococcus sp.
AGAACCGATGCCGTGTGTCCAAACAGAATCTTCAGGAGCAACAATATTGCTTGTGAGAATGTACTTTTCCGAACCGTAGGTTTCGTAATCACTTCTTACAAGCTCAGCAAGCTTTACAAGATCATCGTAGGATTCGATAATCAGATTATTATTTTCGTCCTTATTAAAATCAGTCGGTTCTTTTTTGCCGCTTTCGTAGTTTGAATACCTGTTGTTTTTCTCATCAAAATAAACTGTATCGCCGTTGAAAACAGGGTAGAGGTCAGAAGTCTGATTGTTGTCAATATTCTGATACCATACCTGAGTTCCGTTGGTTTCCTTATTATTCAATAAGTATGTAACTGCACCGCTTTCAAAATCTGCTTTTGACATTTCGGCAGCTGAAACAGCATTGCCGCTCTTGCCGGATGCAGAAGGTGCTGAACCTGTGAGGTAATAGTTGTTTTTGATGTTGTTTGAATTTGATTGTCTGTTCCAGCCGATAATTGCACCGCAGTGTTTATCGTCAGCTCCGTTTACCTTTACATTGCCGTAGTTATAGCAATTGTTGAGAGTTGGATTATTATTGTTTATATATCCGAGAATACCGCCGATGTACGGAGCTCCTGATGGTTCTTCTGTTGCGGTAATGTTACCCAGATTTGCACAATTGCTTATTCTTGCACCGCCGAATGTGTATGCAATCACTCCTCCTATACAGTCTTGTGAGTTTTTGACATTCATATCACCAAAATACATACACTTTTCAATGTTGGTTATACCGTTTTCAACAGAACCGATAATACCGCCAACATGAACAAGAGTATTGTCTGTATTTTTAATGTTTACATATGAGGTAATATTTTTAACTGTACCGCCGTCAATATAACCTACCAATGATCCAATGTGATTTGCATTGCCTGACAAGGTGATGTCGCCGTTAAGCGTGAGGTTTGAAACGCTGCCGTTCTCAATTGAGCCGAACAGACCTATTTTTTCACTGCCGCTTGTAATTTTGAGGTTTGAAATTTTGTGATTATTACCGTCAAATTTACCTTTGTAGTCTTTGATAGGTTTCCATTCTTTGTTTTTTAGGTCAATGTCGTTTGTAAGCACAGCGTTCGCACTCTGATTCTGACTGTCGAATTCAGCTAAAGTGTTGTCACCGTTTACAAGAGAAGCAAACCAGAAAAGCTGACCTGCATTGCTGATTTCGTAAGTATTGGTTTCAGCATTGTATGCAGCAGGCTCATAACCGTCGCAAATTGAGCAGAAGCCGTTGTCGTCAAATGTATGCGTGTGTTCACCCATCGGCAATACCGTTACAATATCCGAGATTGCTACATAGCTTTCGGCTGATTCCTTCATTTTTGTTACAACGCATCTTATCGGTGTGTTTATGCTGCTTTCAGTTGCCTCAAAGACATATTTTTTCGGATCGTTCGATTTGTTATTTGTAACAGAAGTCCACATTTTTGACTTTGAGTTATAGGTTTGCCACTGATAACTTATACTCTTTGCGTCATTTTTATTATCTTTTGCATCAATTGAAAATTCAACATCATTTCCCGATTCTTTTAAATAGCAATTTTTAGGCAGTGATGTAATTTCCAATCCGTCTGTTAAAAGAAATTTTTTAATATTTAGTGCAGGCGCAGGCTGTAAAATACTTTCGTAAACATTCATTACATCATTGCCTAATGCACCTTTTGTTTGCTCGGTTTTTGCTGCTGCAATGTAGAAAACATAATCATTGTCAATGTTTGAAAGATTTTTAGCCTCATAAGTCATAAGAGATTTATTTTTATTGCGTTCGATAGGTCCTTCTGTATTTACAAGGCGTGCTGATTCACCGTTAAGAGCCTGTACATAAATATTGTAAGCGTCCGGCTTACGCACTTCGTTTTTGACCTCAGAGTTCCATGCAAGTTTAATATTGTATGTGCCGTCCTGATTTTGAGTTACACTCTGTACTCCAAAGTATTCGGGTAGTTCGGCAGGTTTGCCACCAAAGTCGTGAGTATAGTAGCTGCAAAGATATACTCCGTTTTTAACTTTCTCGGTATCACCGTAAAGGTTGCTTGGATATACTACAGCATTTGAATAATATGTATAATCTGCACTGTTGTAATGGTAAATGTTCGTTGTAACAGGGTTTTCTCCGGGAGGACAAAAATCGGTATATGTATCACTGGCAGATGTGTTTATATCGCCTTTGTTGGAACTTGCTAACGATCCGTAAGTAATTGAATATGATATACCGTCACTGTCAGCATCTATCCAGGTTGCACCGCCTTCTTCAGTAAAGTTTATTGAAAGATGTATAGCGGGAAATGTTAACTGTTCATTAAGAGAAATGTTAAAACCGTGACCTGTCTCAGAAGAGTTTGTTATACTTAAAGCACTTGTTTTGCTCTCGGTATCATTATTTACATATACTTCCGTTTCGAGAACATTATTCATATCGCTCTGATGAATATTCATTTTTTCTTTTAATTCATTGCTGGTACTGCAATATCCGTAAGGATCACCTGCTGAGGATTTTGGCAGATCTTCGTCTTTAATAACAGGAGCAACCTTTTTTTGCTCTTCATCTGTTAATTTGCTTGCAAGTTCATTATATGTATCCAGTGACAGGGCTGATAATACCGGTTCTAATTGTTCGTATGTTGCCATTTCTCCCCATTCGCCTTTTCCGTTGTTGGCATATGGATCATATACTTTATAAAAACATGTGATAACAGGGATTACAAATGAAACTGCGTAGTCTTGATCGGCATGCAATTTAAGTGTTGTAGATGTACTCCTGTTTGTTGATGTAGTAGTATAACCTACATATTTTGCTGTTCCGGAAACTGTGAAACCATATACTTCTGAACCTTTTCCGGAAACGAATCCTGCGCCTCCGCCGACTCCCCAATTGCCTTTAACAGCGTCTGTATGACCGTGGGTGATTGTGTAAGAAACTGAAGCTGAGTTTGCTTCCGAATAATAAGGCGGAGCCTGAATTACAGAATATAGAGTAGGACTTGAGTAACCAACCGATTTGCCCATATATTTATAGTATATCTGATCTTTATCACAATCGAGAAAGTTGATTGACATATATGTGCCTTTGTCGTCCTCATTCTCATGTCCGATAATGTTATCGTAAACATGAGTATTCCAGTTGCCGTTACTGTCACATGAGACAAAAACAACATCATAGTAAATGAAATCATGGTCGCTGCTGCATTCATCACCTGTGAGAAGTGCAATAGTCTGTACATCACTCAAAGTGTTGAAAAAGCCTGAGTCGGCTGTGCTGATAAAAGCATTGTGTTTTGCAAAACCGCTTATATCCAACTTGTATTCAGTTTTGAAACTTGCTGCTGCGAAAAGCTCTTTTTCATGGTGAGGCAGAGTTTCTACAACAGACTTGTTTATCTGTGTGTCTTTAGCGGCTACTGTTTCCGTGCCGTAGATTTTTGCGTCCTTACAGCTAAGCACAACACCCTGTATGCACATATAATCAAGAGTAAGTGGGGTGTTTGTGTTATATCTGCCTGCTGTAATAGCAATCGGTTCCATAGCATCCTTGTCAACCTTTACCTGCTTTGAAGCTTCAACTGTTTTAGGAGTGTCCCAAACAAAGTCGTACTTGTTACCATCCCAGTAAATCATCTGAACAAGGTTATGATTTGCGTCAATAGAGCCTGTTCCATTGTTACTGTTTACATTTTTTTCACGCATACCTGCAATTACAAGCTCGTTGTAGCCATCACCGTTTAAGTCGGCGTCAACAGAATTTGTAAATAACATTCTTTCTGTTCCGAATTTTGTGTCGGAGCAGAATTTCTGTTTGTAACTGCCGTTTTCTAAAGAGTAAATAGCGGTTATAGAATTCATATTATCATTGTCATCGTGATAATTTCTTGGAATACTGACATTGATAACAAGATCATCGTGTGAATTCGTGGTAACATTTTCCTCGTTTGCTCTGATTGATGTAGTGGAGAGCGATACTATCGGCATAAAGCGATTTTCAAAACTGCCTTTGCCACTCTTGAGATTGCCAAGCTCACCTCTTATAGATGTAAGCTCAATTTTTTTCATATTTTTAAGATCAAAACAGCCGTCTTTATTGTCATTGTCGTTTTTTTCTATATCAATAATTCCTACAAAAGGTACGCCGTAGCCGTCATTTGCACAAGGAAAGTAGCAAGCAAGCTCTTCTTTTCCATCATTGTCATAGTCGCCGGCAGCCATTGCTGTGTAGCCCTTTGATTCTTGACACTCAATGTCGAGCAGATCATTGTTCTTAGAAATAGTGATATTTGAATCCTGTGCCTGTTCCCAGGAGTATTTCACGCTGCTGTCATCTTTCTCAACTCTGTTATATGTTCTTACAGATGCAAATCCTTTATCGTCATATGAGTAGAGAGAAAAATATGCAAGCTCGTCCACACCGTCACCGTTGTAGTCGATGCCGATTGTGTTATGAGTTTGTCCGCTTTTTCCTTCTGTAAGCGAACAATTATCATAAGCCTTGGCTAAATTATCAATATCACCGTTGGGAAATTTATCTACATCCTTATTGTCATCGTTAAATGTATATATACTTCCTTTGTGCTGTTCGTTACGGTTGATTTGTCCTAAAAGAAACTCATCGGGTTTGACTACGGATAATCCTTCAAGAGGATTGCTTGAGTCTTTATCATTCAAAAGGTCCTTTGCATTATCACTCATTGATTTGCCGGAACCTGATGATGCCTCATTATCTTTCTGAACCTGACTGAAATGAAAGTCGGCATAAACACTGTCATCATTGGCATTAAGCACATTGTTTTCAACAGTGCCTTCATACTTAACCTCACTTGTTTTGTCTGTTTGCGGAAAAAGATAATCCGTATAGACTTCATCAAGCGAAAATGTTTTGCCTTTTGAGTCTGAAGGGTTTTGTTCTCCGACAGCATTGTTTTCCAAAACAGCGGCGTTCGTGCTTGTAATTGCTACAGCTGTCATGGATGATGCCATCGTCAATGTCAGAATTACCGATAGTGACTTGTGAAAAAATTTTTTCATTAAGTGACACTCCTTTTTTTGATATACATAGCGAGTATGTTGTGCAATAAATATACCTTTTTAAGTAATAAATTACAAGTGATTTGGGATGAATGGTCAAAAACAGGGACGAACTGTATATGAAAAAGTTGGAATGTAGTGTATAATATAATCAGCAAATTGCGGGGGACTGATGATTTTGAATATTGCGATTGTTGATGACAGCAGAGATGAACAGCAGATTATACACAGCGCCGTCTGCTCGTGGGCAGAGAGCCGTAATAAAAAGGCAGATATTTCGGTTTATAACAACGGTGAACTTTTTATTGCGGATTTATCCGAACACAGCTTTGACATAGTGCTGATGGATATATATATATGGAAGAGATAAACGGAATCGAAACGGCAAAGGTACTTAGAGAACACAGTCTTGAAACGATATTGATTTTTATGACTACGAGTCAGGATCACATGGCACAGGCATTTCCGTGCCATGCATTCGACTATATCATTAAACCGATTGATTTTGCAAGATTTAACAAAACTCTTGATGAAGCACTCAAAATATTGCATGAAAATCAGCCTTATCTTGAGATTGTTTTTGAAAAGCAAAAAATTTCCATATTGTACTCAGACCTGATTTACATACTTTCAAGCTCAAATTATTGTATTGTGACGGTAAAGGATAATGAATATAAAATACGAACACCGTTTAATGAACTCACGGCACAGTTTCAAGGCTGTCGTCAGTTTTATGTAATTAACAGAGGAATTATGGTTAATCTTGATAATGTTCAAAGAATAGATAACTTTGACTGCGTAATGACTGATAATAAAGCCATTCCTATCAGCCGACGAAAAAAGATTGATTTTGAACAGGCTTTTCTTGATAGACAATTTGAAAAGAGGCGAATGGGTGGTGTCATGGTATGAATATTATTGAAATTTTTCAGGCAACAGCCGAATATGCAACCTTAATTCCGGCGGCAATAATATGTATTCTTCCTGTACAACACCATTGCAAGGTTAACGGGAGGGTTTTCTTAGCGTGGATAATTGCGGGTTTATCAGTATTTTCTGTCATTTGCGGCATAATAAAAATCCATTTTTCACTTGATACAAACGCATTGTTACTTCCGCTGACTTTAATATGTATGGTAATATATTTTGTGTTTTACAAAATAAGTAAACAAAAACTATGGTATGTGTTTGTTTCGGTAATGGCTATGTTCTCGTTTGCAGGACTTTCAAGCTATATTATAGAAGCTCATATAAACGAAAACGGCAATGTGAGCGATTTGCAAACCTACGGATTGCTTGCGCAATGGATTGTAATTGTAGGGTTTATGATTATTACTGCTTTGATGCTGCCTAAAATAAAATGGCTTATAGATGACTATCACCTTGAAAATATATGGAGGTTCATTTGGTTTGCACCTCTGCTTATCACGGTTGCAAATATACTTATGGTGCCACAGGACTATTCAACAGTAAATGTGGGGCGATTATTTGAAATATATATTGTAGTAGATGCTTCGTTTTTGGTATTCTATGTGCTGTTTCAGTTTATGCTTTATACAATTGCAAAGGCTGTTACCGATAAGGCGAATGCCGAACAGAATGCACAGATGCTTGGTATTCAGGCAACAGAGTATAATATTCTTAAAAAGTATATCGAGGATACGAGCCGGCTCAGACATGATTTCAAACAAGTTGTTAGAACCTCTGTAAGGCTTGCTAAAAGCAATGATACACAGGCACTTATCAATTTGCTTGATAGGTACAATGAAACTGTGGAGGACTCACATTCACAAAAAATTTTCTGCGAGCATAATGCACTGAATGCGATTGTAGGATATTATTATGATGAGGCAATGCAAAATAAAATCAGGTGTAACTGGAATATAGACATATCCGGAAATATCAAGGTTGCAGATATGGATATATGCTCAATAGTCGGAAATTTGCTTGATAACGCAATTCAGGGCTGTCTTACCGTAGGTGAATCCGGACGACAAATCAGCTTTAAGGCTGACACTGAAAACGGTAACATTTTTATCGTGATGACCAATAGCTTTGATGGCTACAT
>CACXEX010000129.1 GCA_902766775.1 uncultured Ruminococcus sp.
AAAGAGTATGGCTCGGCGGAGATGTTAAAATCGTAGGCGGTGTCACAATAGGCGACGACACGGTAATAGGAACGGGAAGTGTTGTTACAAAAGACATTCCGTCAGGAGTTGTTGCTGTCGGAAATCCGTGCAGAGTTATAAGGAAAATTACCGATGAAGATAAAACAGAGTATTCACAATACATTGAGAGGTTAAAAAATAATGACTGAAAAAGAAAAAATGCTTAATTCGCAGATGTACAATTCAATGGGCGATGACGGAGTGCTTTACAACGAACGCTGTTCGGTTAAAAATCTTTGCAGAGAGTACAACAATCTTCCTTTTGAAGATGAAGAGGCTCAGAAAAATTTGATGAAGAAAATTGTCGGCAGTACAAAGGAAAATTTCTACATTACCGCTCCGTTTTGGTGCGACTATGGCTACAATATCGAACTCGGCGAGAATTTCTATTCAAACCACAATATGGTAATTCTTGACTGTGCAAAGGTGAAATTCGGTGACAATGTTTTTGTTGCACCAAACTGCGGATTCTACACAGCAGGTCACCCTGTTGATTTTCCGAGAAGAAACGCAGGCTTTGAATATGCCTATCCCATTACCGTTGGCGACAATGTGTGGATTGGTGCAGGTGTTCAGGTTATGCCCGGTGTCACAATCGGCAGTAATGTTGTAATCGGCGGCGGAAGTGTTGTTGTAAAAGACATTCCGTCCGACTGCGTAGCCGTTGGAAATCCGTGCAAGCCTATCAGAAAAATCACAGATGAGGATATGAAAACCTGCTTTGACAAGAATACAGAAAAATAAATTTCTACACAATAAATTTTAAGTGAGGATTTTATGGAACTTAAAAGTAATGAAGAAAAAATTACAAGAGCGTTGCTCGTCAGCGTTGACACGGGCGAATATGACGCACAGGCGTCACTTGACGAACTCTTCGAACTTGTAAAAAGTGCGGGAGCAGATCCTGTTTTGTCTGTAACACAGAATTTGCAGAAAATTGAAAAGGGTACTTTTGTCGGCACAGGCAAGCTTGCCGAGATTGCAGAAATCTGCGATTCACAGGAGATTGACCTGCTTGTGTTTGACAGCGAACTTTCTCCGACACAAATTAAAAATATCGAGGCTGAAACAGATGTCAGAGTAATTGACCGAACAACTCTCATTCTCGACATTTTTGCACAGAGAGCAAGGTCAAAAGAGGGTAAACTTCAAGTTGAACTGGCACAGCTTAAATATATGCTTCCAAGACTTACGGGTAAAGGTATCGCAATGTCAAGACTCGGCGGCGGTATTGGCACAAGAGGTCCGGGTGAAACAAAGCTTGAAACCGACAGACGACACATTCGCAGAAGAATTGAAAGTTTGAAAGAAGAACTTTCCGACCTTGAAAAGCACCGTCAGATGTTGCGTTCACGCAGAAAAAAGGACGGCGTGATAACTTGTGCGATTGTCGGCTACACAAACGCAGGCAAGTCAACTCTTATGAACTATCTCACAGATGCTGGTGTGCTTGCTCAAGACAAACTCTTTGCAACACTTGACCCAACATCAAGAGCGTTGAAACTTCCGAGCGGCGTAACTGTTATGATGATTGACACGGTAGGTCTTGTCCGCAGACTTCCGCACCACCTTGTTGAGGCATTCCGTTCAACCCTTGAGGAGGCAGCACAGTCGGACATTATTCTCAATGTGTGTGATGCCTCAAGTGACGAGGCGAGGACCCATATGCAGGTTACAACCGACTTGCTCGAATCCCTCGGCTGCGGTGACACACCGATTATAACTGTTCTCAACAAGTGCGATTTGCTTGACGAAACAATGCTTGCACAGGACTTCAAAACCTGCGTTCGCATAAGCGCAAAGAACGGCACTGGCATTGACGAACTCCTTGATGCAATCGACAACAACCTTCCTGTCAGAATGAAAAGGGTGAAACTTCTTCTTCCGTTTGCACAGGCAGGCCTTGCCAATGAAATCCGCAACAAAGGTACTCTTATTTGTGAAGAATATGTTGCCGAAGGACTTTCGGTTGAGGCTGTTGTTGATGAGGCGCTTTATGCTAAACTTGCAAAATATGAATGTAAATAATTAAAAAACTATTTAATTTGACATTCTGATTTTTGCTTGCTATAATGATATTATGAAAGGAAAAACGATATGTCATTTTTTGATATGGTTCAATCGTTTGACACTTCTGTTCTTGAATTTATTCAAAACACCTTTAAATGTGCTTTCCTCGACCCGATTATGGCTTTCCTAAGCTATATGGGCGAAATGGGACTTTTCTGGATTGTACTCGGCATTGTGTTTATAATCTTCAAAAAAACACGCTCAATGGGAGTTATGATGCTTGTTGCAATGCTTGCAGGCTTTTTAATCGGTGAAATCGGAATAAAAAATCTTGTAAACCGACCACGACCGTTTATGCTGAATACCGACTATGCGCTTAACATAGGCATTCCGTCAGGCAGCAGCTTTCCGTCAGGTCACAGCTGTTCGTCACTTGCAGCGGCAACCGTTATGCTCATCAAGGACAAAAGATTCGGAATTCCCGCACTTGTGCTTGCACTTTTGATTGTGTTCTCAAGACTTTATAACTATGTTCATTATCCGTCAGATGTTCTCTGTGGAATGTTACTCGGTGTGATTTGTGCCGTTGTCGTTGTGCTTGTGTTCAAAAAGACAGGTCTTGACAACAAGCTGTCACCTAAAAAGGTCAAAGAAGGCTGATTTTATGAAAAATTACAGATTTGTCGGCAAAACCTCAAAAGAGGCTTTTCTCATCAAGGGAATTAATGTTTTCAACGAGCGTTGGGTTCACGAGGGCAGTTGCGCCACCGTGATAAATCCTCAAAACGGCAAAAGCTATGTATTTTCAAAGTACATAAGCGGCGGTGTTGAGTTCGTTGCAGGAAAGGACGCAAACGGCTATTGGCTGTTCTTTGTTGAGGTCTGAATCAGTAAAGTTCTTTAAAAGAATAATATATATTGGGAGTAAATTTTAAAAATGGAAAACGAAAAATTATTGGCAAAAAATTTGTTTGATTACAGCAAGACTATCGCAAAGCCTTTGCTTGAAACCGTTGATTATCCGTGGGAGGCTCTTCCGAAAATAAGCGAATTTATTATTGAACTCGGAAAAACTCTTGACCCCGAAATTTACGAGCAGAGGGGAGAGAATGTGTGGGTTGCAAAGAGCGCAAAGGTTTTTGACTCCGCATATCTCGGCGGTCCGCTCATCATCTGCGAAGATGCCGAAATCAGACAGTGTGCCTTTATCAGAGGTAACGCAATTGTCGGCAAAGGTGCGGTTGTGGGCAACTCAACAGAGCTTAAAAACTCAATCCTTTTTGACGGTGTTCAGACTCCGCATTATAACTACATAGGCGACAGTATTCTCGGCTACAAGTCACACACAGGCGCAGGTGTAATCACATCAAACCTCAAGAGCGACAAGAGCCTTGTAACTGTTCTTTGCGACGGTGAAAAGGTTGACACAAATGTTAAGAAGTTCGGTGCAATGCTCGGTGACCACGTTGAGGTTGGTTGCAACAGCGTTCTTAACCCCGGCTCTGTAATCGGCAGAAACACTAACATCTATCCGCTTTCATTTGTAAGAGGTTATGTCCCCGAGAACAGCATCTACAAGCGTCTTGGCGAAGTTGCCGAAAAGCACGAATAATATTTAAGCATTTGTCGGGTAACATAATTGTTGCCCGATTTTTATGTGATTTATTATGCAAATAAAGAAAAATAAATTATTTTAAATTTTTGCTTTTTTTCTGTTGACAATTGTGATATTATTTGCTACAATAGCCAAGGTTTTGATGAGTTTTATTAAAACAACTTTCTGCCAAGTGCAGAATTTGGATTGTATAAGCCCGTAATACGGACGGGTGTATCTACAAACTGCCTTAAACAGTTTACTATAATCCCCGTTAAGGGGCATAGTATTATGTTTTGGCGGTTTTTTTATTGCCCTTAAATGTTACCCACAAAATAAAGGAGAAAATGATAATGAAAAAGTACGATGTTATTATTGTAGGCGCAGGTCCGGGCGGAATTTATTCTGCATATGAGCTTGTAACAAACAATCCTGAAATCAAGGTTGCCGTATTTGAAGAGGGTCATCTTCTTGAAAAGAGAAAATGCCCGATTGACGGTGACAAGGTTAAGAAGTGCATTTCCTGTAAAACCTGTTCTATTATGAGCGGTTTCGGCGGTGCGGGTGCATTCTCTGACGGCAAGTACAACATCACAAACGATTTTGGCGGTACGCTCTACGAATATATCGGCAAGAAAAAAGCCATTGAGCTTATGGAATATGTTGACGATATCAATATGAAGTTTGGCGGAGAGGGTACAAAGCTTTATTCCACAGCAGGCACAAGCTTTAAGAAGCTCTGTCTCCAGAATAAGCTTAATCTTCTTGACGCCTCGGTTCGTCACCTCGGTACAGACATCAACTACATTGTGCTTAAAAATCTTTACGATTACCTTAAAGACAAGGTTGATTTTTACTTTGACACCCCTGTTGTAAATGTTGAACTCAAGAACGGCAATGATAAGGAGGGTTATCTTGTTGACACAGCCGATGAAAATTATGAATGCAAAAAGTGCATTGTTTCGGTCGGCAGAAGCGGAAGTAAATGGATGGAGCACGTTTGCCATAACCTTAACATTCCCACAAAGTCGAACCGTGTCGACATCGGTGTTCGTGTGGAACTCCCTGCCGCAATCTTTTCACATCTCACAGATGAACTCTACGAAAGCAAGATTGTTTACCGTACAGAGCAGTTCGAGGACAATGTTCGTACATTCTGTATGAACCCAAAGGGTTGCGTTGTAAACGAAAACACAAACGGCATTATCACAGTAAACGGCCACAGCTATGAGGACAAGGCAAAGCAGACAGAAAACACAAACTTTGCACTTCTCGTCAGCAAGCATTTTTCAGAGCCTTTCAAGGACAGCAACGGCTACGGCGAAAGCATTGCCCGCCTTAGCAATATGCTCGGCGGCGGTGTAATTGTTCAGCGTTTCGGTGATCTTATCCGTGGTCGCCGCAGTAATCCGAGCAGAATCAAAGAAGGACTTGTTGTTCCGACTCTTGCCGCAACCCCCGGCGATTTGAGCCTTGTACTTCCAAAGAGAATCCTTGACGGCATCATCGAAATGATTTATGCTCTTGACAAAATTGCCCCCGGTACAGCCAACGATGATACACTTCTCTACGGTGTTGAGGTAAAATTCTACAATATGGAAGTTGATGTTGACGAACACCTCGAGTCGCTCCACAAGGGACTTTATATCATCGGTGACGGCAGCGGCGTTACACATTCACTTTCCCA
>CACXEX010000130.1 GCA_902766775.1 uncultured Ruminococcus sp.
CAACGCTCGTTTTCGGGATGACCTGCGTGTCCTTTTACCCAGACAATCTCAACCTCGTGAGTATCATAAAGTTGAAGAAGCCTTTCCCAAAGTTCTGGGTTAAGGGCCCTTTCCTTTTTATTACGCATCCAGTTGTTTGCTTTCCACTTTTTGGCCCAGCCGAGCTTTAATGCGTTGCAAACATACTGAGAGTCGCTGTACAAAGTTACCTTGCACGGTTCTTTGAGCATGGCAAGTGCGTTGATAACAGCCGAAAGTTCCATACGGTTGTTGGTTGTGTTAGCCTCACCGCCTGAAATTTCCTTTTCGTGACCGTTATATCTCAGAACAGCGCCCCAACCGCCCGGACCGGGATTTCCGCTGCAAGCACCGTCAGTAAAAATTTCAACCTGTTTCAAAACAAATCTCCTTTTTAATTCAGTGTATAGTCAGTAGTGTGTTTAAATCTGAGCAATGCCGTCGCTTTGTTTGCAGAAAGTAGGGACTGCCGCAGATTAAAAACCGTCCTTTAGATTATAATACGGTCAATCGACAATTGCAACCCATTATTTGCTATAATTCTGATAACTTTGGTAGGTGTTTGAACAAATTTTGGGATTTATACATATATATTGCAATTAAAAATCATTCTGACAAATGCTTGCAGATTTTATTATTACAGAATTTTCAATTTTTTATGCGTAAAATTGCCGTTATTATGCGGACTGTGAACCTTGGTTTTTGCGTTTGTTGAGAAAATTTCTTGACATTGCAGTATGATATGCGGTAAAATAAAATGAAAAACTATGATAGGGCAACTATATATTGTCTTGATTACGGGAATAAAATTCGTATATTTTACGGATTATATCTAAGTGCAGATATTCCCCGTCTTTAAGGCGGAGAATTTATTTTATAAATAAATTAAGATCTCACGGGCGCTCAGAGGTCTTTGGTATATTTATTTCAATTTATTAAGTACATATTTTAGAAAACGGAGGTAGATTTGTGAGTACAGAGAAGAGGAATGAAAACTTTATGCTTAAACAGTCCAGGTACTCAAAAGGCAAAAAGAATGTGAAGCAATACTCTAAAAATAATGCTTCAAAAAAGGGTGGTTCGGGTAAAAACTCCTACAACGCTTACTATAATAAGAAAAATGATGACGGATTTCAGCCTAAGTCGAACGGAAAGTCAGGTTACGGTAAAAAGAAAAATTCGTCAAAGTCAAAGGGTTATCCTAAAAAGAATGTTCAGAAACCGTCAATCAAAATTGCATTTCTCGGTGGTCTTAATGAAATCGGAAAGAATATAACACTTGTAGAGTGTGAGAACGATATTATTATCATCGACTGCGGTATGGCGTTCCCTGACGGCGATATGCTCGGTGTTGACCTTGTAATCCCTGATTTTACTTATATCGAACAGAATGCCGATAAAATCAGAGGTATTGTCCTTACACACGGTCACGAGGATCATATCGGCGGTTTGCCCTTCCTTCTTTCAAGGGTGAATATCCCGATTTACGGTACACCGCTTACACTTGGCCTTGTTGGAAACAAGCTCAAAGAGCACAGCCTCTATAACAAGACACAGATCAATGTTATCAATGCAGGTCAGACGATAAAGCTCGGCTGTATGAAGATTGACTTCATTCATGTAAACCATTCAATCCCTGATGCAGTTGCTTTTGCAATCCACACACCGGGCGGTACTATTGTTCACACAGGCGACTTTAAAATCGACTGCACACCTATTACAGGCGATATGATTGACCTTTCAAGCTTTGCAAGAGTAGGCGACGAAGGTGTTCTTGCACTTCTTGCAGAAAGTACAAATGCCGAAAGACCCGGTTACACCCCGACAGAGAGAACAGTGTCCGACAGTTTTGACAGCCTTTTCAGAAGTGCCGAAAATTACAGAATTATAATTGCGACCTTTGCATCAAATGTAAACCGTGTTCAGCAGATTATTGATTGTGCCGAAAAATACGGCAGAAAGGTTGCTTTTTCGGGCAGAAGTATGGTCAACTATATGGATGTTGCCCAAAAACTCGGATATCTTCATCTCCCCGAAAATATTCTTATTGATATTGATATGCTCGATAAATATATGCCGCAGGAAATTGTTCTTGTTACAACAGGCAGTCAGGGCGAGCCGATGAGTGCTCTTTCAAGAATGGCATATTCCGACCACAGAAAAGTTATGGTTGGTGAGGGCGACTTCATTATTATTTCAGCTAACCCAATTCCGGGTAACGAGAAAACAGTCGGCAATGTTGTTGATGAACTTCTCAAAAAGGGTTGTAAGGTAATTTACGAGTCAATGTATGAAGTTCACGTTTCAGGTCATGCCTGTCAGGAAGAACTCAAGATTATCCAGAAACTTGTAAAGCCGAAATACTTTATCCCTGTTCACGGTGAACAGAAACACCTCAGAAAACACGCCGATCTTGCAATGTTCCTAGGTATGGAACGCAAGAACATTTATATCGGTGATGTCGGAAGTGTTCTCGAAATCAACGAGGACTATATGAAAGAGCTTCCGCCTGTTCAGGCAGGTAAGGTATTCGTTGACGGTCTTGGTGTTGGTGATGTCGGAAGTATCGTACTTCGTGACAGAAAGCACCTTGGTCAGGACGGTCTTATCATTATTGTTGCATCTCTTGATGTTTATGACGGTCATGTTATCAGCGGACCCGACATTGTTTCAAGAGGATTTGTATATGTTCGTGAGAGCGAAGGACTTCTTGAAGAAGTTAAGCAGACTGCTCTCGCAATCCTTGAAGATTGTGCCGAAAATAATGTTCACGAGTGGGGCGTTATCAAGAACAGAATCAAGGATGATGTTTCAAAACTTATCGGTCAGCGTACAAGAAGAGCTCCGATGATTCTTCCTATTCTTCAGGAGGTTTAATCTTTATTCGCTGATTTATTTCTTGCTATTTTGCTATTAACAGAGGTTTGACATGAGAAAAAGAAATTGGACGCTTACACCGTGGTTCATAATTTTTTCGGTGATAATGTTTGCAATGGCTGTCTTAAGCTATGAGTATTCGCCGATTATATTCTATATTGAACTCGGTGTGTCTGTTCTTTCCTTAGCCGTTGTGCTTATAACTTCATTGCGGTTTACAAGCTATGTAAAAAGCACGGTCAAAAATATAATCGGAAGTATAAAGGGAATTAACGAAGATTATCTGGAAAAATTCAGTTGCCCTGTTGCTGTAATCGGTAAACAGGGTGACATTGTCTGGTGCAACTCCCGTTTTCGCAAGGCTATGTGCGGCGGAAAGGGTGCCGAAGGCGATAACATTGCGGCATATCTTTCGGGAAAAGCCATTGACAGCCTTAAAAACGGTGAGGGCTGTGATGTTGCCGTTGACGGCAAGGAATACACAGTTTATTGTCGCCCGACAGGCGAGGGTGCTGTGTGTGAATTTATCGACAACACCTACTATAAGCAGATTACACGGGAATATCTTGCATCAAAGCCGTGTGTTGCAATTGTGGTTTTTGACAATGCCGAGGACTTTTCCGATAACTCCGATGAATCTTTTTCGGAGGCAATGCTTGACATTGAAGTTTGCCTTCAGAAGTGGGCTGAGCAGTATTCTGCTCTCTACAAAAAAATCGGCAATAACCGTTATATGATAATTTTCAGAGACGCCGATGTTGAGAAAATGGTTGGCGATAAGTTTCCTATTCTCAAAACTATCCGTGAAATCACGATAAACAACCACAGCGCATCTATTTCGGTAGGCCTTTGCAGGGGTTATAACAACATTAAAGAGAGCGAACTCAACGCAAGAAAAGCTCTTGAAATGGCACTCGGCAGAGGCGGCGATCAGGTTGCTATCATCAAAAAAGACAATACATATGAGTTCTTTGGCGGAA
Organism: uncultured Ruminococcus sp.; assembly: GCA_902766775.1. Lineage (GTDB taxonomy): Bacteria > Bacillota > Clostridia > Oscillospirales > Acutalibacteraceae > Ruminococcoides. The sequence goes on from CACXEX010000130.1 coordinate 3,876, forward strand.
AAGTTGCCGCAGCGGAAAAGGCGAGCAAGGTTCGTATGAGAGTGATTGCAAACGCAATCAGCCGAGTTGTTGCCGACTGCGACAAGGTCTTTATTATGGGACACAAGTTCTCCGACCTTGACTGTGTAGGTGCTGCAATAGGACTCCAATGCATAATGGAGAAAACCTTTAAGCGTTACTGCAAGATTGTCATCAACAGAGAAACCTCAATGGCTAAACAACTCATTGAATATACTGAAGAAAAGCTTGATACCGATATATTCATAACTCCCGAAAACGCTCTTTCGGGAATTACACAGAAGTCACTTCTTATCATAGTTGACACGCACTTAAAGCGTTCGCTTGAAAGCAGTGAACTCTACGAAAAATGTAAAAAAGTTATCATTATCGACCACCACAGAAAGGCGGTTGATTACATAAACAACGCTCTTGTGTTCTGTCACGAACCCTCGGCATCATCAACCTGTGAAATGTGCAGCGAAATCATCAGCTGTCTTGATGACACACCGCTTACATATGTTCAGGCTGACGCAATGCTTGCGGGCATTACACTTGACACAAAGAATTTTGCCGTTAAAACAGGTGTACGCACCTTTGAGGCGGCGGCTTATCTGAGAAGAAGAGGTGCAAACACACTTACCGTAAAGGGTATGTTCTCCGATAATATTGAAACCTACCGTGAAAAGGTTGACATTGTGTGCAAGGCTCATGTTTACCGTGGATGTGCAATTTCGGTTGCACCGAGCGGTGACGGCGATATTAGACTTGCATCGGCTCAGGCGGCTGATGAAATGCTCAATCTCAAAGGTGTTGACGCATCTTTTGTTCTCTTTGAAGACAACAATCAAATTAACATTTCCGCAAGAAGCTACGGCAATGTTAATGTTCAAATTATAATGGAAAAGCTTGGCGGCGGCGGTCATCAGACTATGGCGGCAACCCAGCTTAAAAACACTACAAAGGAACTTGCTTATCAACAGCTGTTGTCAGAGATTGACAACACACTTGACGATGAGGAAAATTCCTAAGAAAGGTTGATTGGTTATGAAAGTAATTTTAATGCAGGATGTAAAATCACTCGGCAAAAAAGGCGAGCTTGTTGAGGCATCTGACGGCTATGCAAGAAACTATCTCCTTCCGAGAAAGCTTGCAAAAGAGGCAAATGCTCAGGCTATGAATGAATACAAAAATGCCGAGAATTCAAAGAATTATAAAATTGCAACCCAGAAAGCTCAGGCAGAACACGATAAAAAGGTGCTTGAGGGCAAAACCTTCAAGATGACTGCAAAAGCAGGACAGGGCGGCAGACTTTTCGGCAGCGTAACTTCAAAGCAGGTTGCCGAAGAAATCAAAAAGCAGTAC
>CACXEX010000131.1 GCA_902766775.1 uncultured Ruminococcus sp.
ATAGTAAATTCTTTGCCTGTTGAAGAATATTTAAAAGGAGTTGTACCAAATGAAATGCCTGTTCATTTCGGACTTGAAGCCTTAAAAGCACAGGCAGTAGCGGCAAGAAATTATGTATTAACACCAAGAGTAAAAGCCAACCCCAATTATGATGTTGTGGATTCTGTTGCAAGTCAGGTTTATTTTGGTGCAAATACGGAAAAAGAATTGTCTGACAAAGCAGTTGAACAAACAAAAGGAATTGTCGCAACTTATGACGGCGAAATGATACTTGCCCTGTATTCTTCAACGGCAGGCGGATACACAGAAAGTTATCATAATGCTTTTTCCGAGCCAAAAACAAAAGTTTTTCCTGCTGCGCCAAAACAATATCTGCGTGGAGTTCCGGATTATGAGGATTTCGGAACACTTGAAAACGAAGAAGACGCTCTGAATTTTTACACAACAAAACCAAAAACTTTTGATAATAAATCCTCTTATTTTCGCTGGGAAAGAGAATGGACACCTGAAGAATTGCAAACGGAGGTGCAAAATCATATTGCCGCCCAAAGTGACGCAGGTTTTGTTCATCCGTCTGTGAGCAGAGGCGAAATTATTGATAAAATAACAGGTCTAAAAGTCATCAGACGAGGAGTTTCCGGTAAAGTAATGCAAATTGAAATCCATACGGGATTAGTTCATTATACTGTTGAAAAAGAACTTGTCATCCGCAGACTTTTTACTGTTAAAGGCAAAGCCCTGCCAAGTGCCAATTTTGTAATTAAAGAAGAACATGACATTGACGGTAATCTCACAAAAATTAAAATATACGGCGGAGGTTACGGACACGGAGTCGGCATGAGCCAATATGGTGCCGGTTATATGGCAACACACCTGCACAAATCTTTTGAAGAAATTTTGAAACACTATTATCAGGGAATAACCCTTTCTACAGAACCAATTTATTTAACCTCTAAAGCACCTGATAACAAAAAAACTCAAACTTTTTACACCAAAAACGGAACGGGAATTTTGGTTATCGATAACAGGTACAAACTTGATTATATAGACCTGACAATAAACGGGATTTATGAAGCAATCAAATTGAATAAAAAAGAACGCTTTAATCGTATAGATTTAGGGCAATATTTACAAAACGGAATGAATACGATAACATTTACATATCCGTCATACATAAACACAACGGGCGGAATGAGATTGTATGTGGAAGTAGCAGGAAACAATGACGACACAAACCGATAAAGCAACAAGTGTTTTGAAAGCCGCATGGATTATTATGGTGGTGACGATTATCAGCAAGTTAATCGGATTTGTGCGAGATATTATAATTGCAAACTATTACGGTGCATCAATGGTATCTGATGCTTATTACTATGCGTATCAGATACCGTCATTGTCTTTAATCCTGTTAGGAGGAGTCGGCGGGCCATTCCACAGTGCAACAGTTGCAATTTTTTCAAAACTCATACCGAACTTAAAAGAAAAACCGCCCGAAGCCGTCAATAAGTTGTATTCAACTTTTATGACGGCAACAATTATATTTTTCGTGCTGTTATCGGTTTTGATGTATATTTTTCCCCGACAAATAATGAAACTTATTATTTCCGGAGGTTCTGATCAATTGGTACATCTTGCATCGGTTCATTTGCAAATTATGACACCTTTGCTTTTTATAGGCGGAATTGTCGGAATTTATTACGGAATTTTGATTATCTATAAACAATTTATGCTTCCGAATTTGTCACCTATAATTATGTCACTTGCGATTATCGGGATAGTAATTGCCGTACCGAATGACCAAAAGGGTTATGCGCTTGCGTGGGCAACAACTGTCGGTGCTGTTTTACAACTTATTATTCAGTACCCGAATATCAGAAAACTCGGTTATAAACTGAAACCTAATTTTGAATTTGTAAATAATCCGCATTTTAAAGAAATCGGCGAACTTTTGTTTCCCGCCGTTTTGAGTTCAACGGTCGGACAGGTGCATATATATGTTGATATGTTTTTTACCTCGTCAATTTCAGAAGGTGCATGGACGGCAATCGGTTATGCGAACAGAGTATTTCAGTTTCCTGTCGGAATTTTGGTTACAGCATTTTTAGTTCCGTTATTCCCAATTTTTGCAAGGCTTGTTGCAGATAACGATTTTGAAGGGATAAAAAATTATTTTAACAAAGGTGTCGGAGTTCTTTTATTTGGGGCAATTCCGATTATTATAGGAATTTTGGTTGTCGGAACGGATGCAATAAGACTGATTTTCGAGCGTGGAGAATTTGATGCAAACGCAACATTTATGGTAACAGAAGCC
>CACXEX010000132.1 GCA_902766775.1 uncultured Ruminococcus sp.
CCTGTTGATTTAATCATTTTGAGTGCATAATCTTCTATTAACTTAACGTCCTTTTGTCTTGTTGGACGATAAATCATACCTGCCTGACAGAAACGACAGCCTCTTATACAGCCACGGAAAATTTCCTGAACCGCTCTGTCATGAACTATCTCAACGAGCGGAACTACAAAATTATCAGGATAGTATGACTTGTCCATATCAAGCATAATGCGCTTGTGGATTTTGGCAGGGGCATCACCCTTTGGAGTGAATGCCTTGATTGTGCCGTCTTCATTATAGGTTACATCATAAAGTGCCGGAACATAAACGCCCTCAATATGAGATGAGAGTTCAAGAAATTCTTGCTTAGATTTACCCTCGGCTCTGCACTTTCTGAAAAGTTCCATAACCTCAAGGTCAACCTCTTCACCCTCGCCAATAAAGAAAATATCGACAAAATCTGCAATCGGTTCAGGGTTGCAGGCACACGGACCGCCTGCAACTACAATGTTTTTAAGCTCTTTCCTGTCGCAACTTTTAATTGGAACTCCCGAAAGTTTGAGCATATTGAGCATATTTGTAAAGCTGAGTTCGTACTGGAGAGTAAAACCGATAAAGTCAAAATCTGACACGGGGTCACCGCTTTCAAGTGCGTAAAGTGGAATATTGTGCTTTATCATCTCTTCTTCCATATCAATCCAAGGAGCAAAAACTCTTTCGCACCAAATATACGGAACAGTGTTCATAAGGCTGTAAAGAATTTTCATTCCGAGATGTGACATACCTACCTCGTAGGTATCGGGAAAGCAAAAAGCAAATCTGCAATCAACTTTCTTCTTATCTTTTATTACTTCGTTGAGTTCACCGCCGACATATCTGCCTGGTTTCTGAACCTTCAAAAGTAATTTTTCAACTTCTTTGCTGACCATAAAATCCTCCGTCAGTAATATCTGTTGTTTCTGAATATAAGTGAAGCAATGAGATATGCACACACAAACAACAGCGAAAAATTATATTTTGAATTTAGTAAGACTACAAAGCCGAGTACTGTGAGCGGAAAAAGAATTATAAGGGCAGTCACATCAACTGCTCTTTCGGCTGATTTTTCCGAAAATCTTTTGCAAAGAATAACATACATAAGCTGTCCTCCGTCAAGTGACATAACAGGCAGCATATTGAATAATCCTGTAAAAAGATTCGCCATAGCAATCGACAATAAAAATTCACCATTACATAAGTATAACAGATAAAACGGAATAAAACAAACAAAATTGACTAAAGGCCCGAAAAAAATTATAAAAATGTTCTGACGGGTTGTATTTGACTGCCGTGAAGAATTAATAATTTTAATTTCAAAGAGCGAAATTTTTATTTTGTCTGGCGGAGATTTGCAAAGAATCATTGCAATAAGATGACCACTTTCGTGGAGGATTACTGCCGTTACGCAACAGATAAATCCAGAAAAAATGTTGAGTATTATGCATATTGCCCCGAGACACACCAAGGAGTATGATACGGTAAAATCAATGTTTAGCAGACGAAACTTCATCGCTTGTTGCAGTAAATAGGTTTGATAAATCTATTTGGTTGTCACCTGCGTCAAAAATTACCGATTTTTCAAGGTTTGAATAGTACCATTCCCGTGTTGCCGCATAAACTTCACCGCCAAACAGGTTAAGCAAAAAAGCCGCAAGAGCAACAAGAATACAGCAGACAAGTTGAGCGGTTATTACAAGTTGCCTTGGAGAATCTTTTTTAGCCGTTGCCTTTTCTGATAATGAGGGTTTTGCATCTTCCTCATCAGTTTCAAAATCTTCTGTTGTTTTTGGATATTCCGAATATGAAACAGATTTCCAGTCATCGTCATATGTAATAGTATTTCTGTTATTATTGTCTTCAGTCAAAAAAATCACCTCAATGCAATATATGCACCGAGGTGAACGGATTTAACTTTATTATTCGATGTTTTGATCAAGCTTCTTGAAATCGCCCTTTGTAAGATTGATGAAGAAAGCAATCGCAAGCATCAATGAGAAAAATTCTGCAATCGGGAATGCGTACCATACAGCCGTGTAATCAAATATCATCGAAAGTACCCATGCAATCGGGAGAATGAGTACAAGCTGACGACAGAACGACATAATAAGACTGCGCAGTCCCTTGCCGACTGCCTGAAAAAGTGTTGTGAAGATAATGCCTGCGGCGGCAGGAATAAAGCAAAGGCTGATAATTCTGAATGCAGGAACACCGATATCCATAATATCCTGTGTACCGCCAAACATAGCAATAAGCTGTTCGGGGATTGTCCACATTAGAATTGTACCGATTGCCATAATTATTACACCGATAATAAGACCTCTTTTGAGAGCGGAATACATTCTCTTTTTCTTTCTTGCACCGTAGTTATAACCGATAATCGGCATTACACCCTGATTAAGACCAAAACACGGCATAAATACAAAGCTCTGTAACTTATAATAGATGCCGAGGACTGTAACGGCAGCCTCTGAAACAGCAAGAATTGCATTAAGCCCGATAATCATAACAGAACCGATTGACTGCATAATTACAGACGGGAAACCTACAACATATATAGATTTCAGTGTCGATGCTTTGAGTTTGAAATGCTTGAAAGAAACCTTGATTTCGTGATTCTTGAAGAAAAGAATACAAAGGCAGAATACCATACCGCAGAACTGACCGAATACAGTAGCGATTGCAGCACCGAGAACGCCGAGTTCAGGGAAAATTCCTATGCCAAAAATCAAAAGCGGGTCGAAGATAATATTTACAATTGCACCGAAAAGCTGTGATAGCATCGGGAATATCATATTACCTGTTGCCTGAAGTGTTTTTTCAATCATAACCTGTACAATTGAAAAGAAAGAGAAACAAAGTACAACAGTAAGATACTGGATTCCGTAATTGAGAATAGCCTCATTCTGTGTGTACATTGCCATAAAGGGACGAACTGCAAAAAGACCAAGCAGTAAAAATATTGCATAGTTAAACAGGCAGGTTACAAGACCGTGTGTTGCGCCGTCATTTGCCTGATCAAAATTCTTTTCACCGAGTTTTCTTGAAACAAGTGAGTTTACACCGACTGCCGTACCAACAGCAAACGCGATCAAGAGCATCTGCAACGGATATGCAAGTGATGTTGCGGTAAGTCCGTCTGCATCGTAGTTACCTATAAAAATACTGTCAACAACATTGTACATTGCCTGAATTGTCATTGAAAAAATCGCAGGCAGACTCATTGTGAGAATGAGCTTTGTCATTGGCATAGTACCCATTTTGTTTTCACGGGGTTTAACTGATGTTTCCATATTTTCCATACTAATTCCTTTCTTATTCACATATAAATAGTTAATTGATCTTTCGTATTTTCCTGTAAATCCAAAATGCAACAAGCATTACTGCCGTACCGAGTAACACACCGAAAAAGTCGATCCACATATCGCTCACCTGTCCTGATCTTCCCTCTACTCCAAGCTGAATTGTTTCATCTATAAAACAGGTAAACAGTCCGATTGAAACGGTGTATGGTATGAATTTTATCGGTTTGATTCTGTCAAATGAATAGGAGCACGAACAGAGTAATGCTCCCAAAACGGTGTATTCCGTAAAATGAGCAAGTTTTCTGATTATGTGGTCTGAAAGATTCGGGTCAATTCCGAAAAACTTCATAATAGTTGTGACAAAATCAAGCACACTCTCACTCTCCTGAGCCGATTGAACAGACGGCATTGAAGAATGAATAAATGCAAATGCAATTACAGATGCAGTCAGAATAAACATAATTATTCTGAAACGCATCGAACAGGAATTCGTTTTCATCAAATCACTCCAGAATATATTTTACTGATTATTCAGTCAATGTCAACATATGAAAAATTATTTATCATAATGTATAAATTAATCGTTTTTTCAGCCATTATTATATAAGGTTTTATCTTGCACATATATTGAAAAAAGCTTTAAAATCTGTTATACTTAACTGGTATTGGCAAAATATAAATTTCAAGGAGCAAATATGTGGTATTTAATTGTATTCTTAATTTCAATGGTTCCGATAGTGGAAATCAGAGGTGCTGTGCCTGTTGCGGTTGCAAATGACCTAAATCTTTTTTGGACATATGTAATCTGTATATTAGGCAATATGCTCCCTGTTCCGATTATCTATCTCTTTGCAAGAAAGGTTCTCGTATGGGGTTCTGATAAAAAGTTTATCGGAAAGTTCTTCTCTTTCTGCCTTGAAAAGGGCGAAAAAGGCGGAAGAAAACTTGAAGCAAAGGCAGGTAACGGAATGTTCATTGCACTAATGCTTTTTGTAGGTATTCCGCTTCCGGGTACAGGCGCTTGGACAGGAACACTTGCGGCAAGTATTCTTGACCTTGGATTTAAGAAGAGTGTTATAGCAGTTATGTGCGGTGTTGTAATTGCCGGAATAATTATGGGTATCGGTTCGATACTCGTTGCAAACGGAATCAACTTTATTTTTGCTCCGTAAATAATTTTGGGCAGCGGTCGCTGCCCTTATTTTTTGGTGATTTATATGGAAAATAAAAATATATATGACGCAATAATAATCGGCGGCGGTGCATCGGGACTTATGTGTGCAATCACAGCAAAGAATCGTAACCGTTCAAAAAAAATTGCCATAATTGAAAAGAATGACAGATTAGGCAAAAAGCTGATGTCAACAGGCAACGGCAGATGTAATCTGACAAATCACTACATATCATCTGATAAATATGTTGGTTCCTTCAAAAAGCAAAGCAAGAAGATTTTTGAAAGATTCAGCGGTGATTATATGGCTGATATTTTTAAAAGTTTCGGACTTTTAAGCTTTTATGACAGCGAAGGCAGATATTACCCGATAAGCAAACACGCCGCATCGGTGCTTGATGTTTTACGCTTGAAGGTTGAAATACTCGGAATTGATGTTTTTACAGAGCAGAATGTTCATTCTGTAAAGAAAATTTCAAATGGTTTTAAAATAGCATCCGGTGACAGCGAGAAAAAGTATGATTTCATCTGCAAAAAACTTGTGATTGCAAATGGTTCAAAAGCTGCTCCTAAGCTTGGCGGAAACGCAAGTGCAATTGATTATCTTAAAAATTTTGGCCATAAGATTGTTTCGTTCTCCCCTGCTTTATGCCCGATTAAGGTTAAAAGTGATGTTCTGAAAACTTTAAAAGGTTTGAGGGTTACAGGTAAGGCACAGTTATTCGGTGAAAAAGGTCAACTTATAAAAGCTGAAACAGGTGAAATTCAATTTACCGAAAATTCTTTATCCGGAATTTGTTTGTTCAATCTTTCGTTGTTTGCAAAGCCGAATGACAAAATTTTGCTTGATTTATTGCCAGATTATTCGGAAAATGAGCTGATTAAAATAATCAGACAACATATGTCATTGTTTGAAAATTTGCCGTGCGAACAGCTTTTGACGGGAATTTTTCAAAAGAGAGTCGGACAGGCAATTCTGAAAATCAGCCGAGTTGATTCATCAAAGATTTGTTCCAAACTTTCAAGAGACGAAGTATCGAGAATTTGCAAAACGATAAAATCAATGACATTTACAGTCAGCGGAAAAGAAGATTTTTCACACGCACAATGTGCTTTGGGCGGCGTTTTGGGCAAAGAAATTGACGAAAACACTATGATGAGCAAAATCGTAAAAAATCTTTTTGTATGCGGTGAGGCAATTGACCTTTGCGGTGAGTGCGGTGGATTTAATCTTCATTTTGCATTTGCAAGCGGAATTATTGCAGGAGAAAATTTATGATCAGAGTAAACAATATACATTTAAAACTTGACTACGATGATAAATCGGTTCGCAAGGCGGTTGCTAAACAACTGAGAATTGAAGAAAAAACCATAAAAAGCTGTAAAATCTTTCGCAGATCTGTTGATGCAAGAAAAAAGGACAATATCTACTTTCTTACAACAATTGACGCTGAACTTAATATTAACGAGGAAAAAGTCTGCAAAAAGTGCAGTAACGCTCAGTTTGCGAAAAAGTATGAATATAATCAGATGAAATTCGGCAATGCTCCCTCCCCTGTTGTAGTCGGAGCAGGTCCGGCAGGATTGTTTGCGGCACTTATTCTGGCAAG
>CACXEX010000133.1 GCA_902766775.1 uncultured Ruminococcus sp.
CATCTGCCCCTCGGTGTTCTGCTGACAAAACCTATCTGCAAAAGATACGGTTCATAGACATCCTCAATTGTTACAGCCTCTTCACCGATTGCCGCCGCAAGTGTTTCAAGTCCGACAGGGCCGCCGTTGTAAAAGCGGACGATTGCCTCAAGCATTCTTCTGTCGTTGCGGTCAAGACCGAGTTCGTCAATTTCGAGCCTGTCGAGTGCGGTTCTTGCGGTTTCAAGAGTGATGACACCGTTTGACATAACCTGCGCAAAGTCACGCACACGCTTTAAAAGTCTGTTTGCAATTCGTGGTGTACCTCTTGAACGGGACGCAATTTCAAGCGCACCGTCATGTTCAATCTTTATCCCGAGGATTCCCGCACTTCTTTCAACAATCTGTGCAAGCTCATCTGGGGTGTAGAGTTCAAGTCTTAACACCACACCGAAACGGTCACGCAAAGGAGCGGTCAGCTGACCTGCTCTTGTGGTTGCACCGACAAGTGTAAATTTCGGCAACGGCAGATGATATGACGCCGCCATTTGTCCTTTACCCGTGATGATATCAATTGCAAAGTCTTCCATTGAGGGATAAAGAATTTCTTCAACGGAACGGCTCAGTCTGTGGATTTCGTCAATAAAAAGCACATCACCCTCGTTAAGGTTGGTGAGCAATGCCGCAAGGTCACCCGGCTTTTCAATTGCCGGACCTGAGGTTATTCTCATTGACACACCGAGTTCATTCGCAATGATTCCCGAAAGAGTTGTTTTACCGAGTCCAGGAGGGCCGTAGAGCAGAACATGGTCAAGGGTTTCGCCTCTGATTTTTGCCGCCTCGATAAAGACCTTGAGGTTTTCCTTTGCCTTTTCCTGTCCTATGTATTCCGAAAGTGTTTTCGGTCGCAGAGGATTGTCACTCTCTGCCGTATCTTCGGGAATTTCGGAAGTATCGGTTATTCTGTTTTCAAAATCAAATTCATCCGAGAATTCCATTTTACTCATATATTACTGTCTTCCCATCTGTTTTAATGTGAGCGAAATAAGCTGTTCAACAGGCAAGGTGCTGTCGAGTGTTGCGAGTACGGGCGAAACATCCGAGGGTGAATAGCCCAAAACTCCGAGTGCCTCGATTGCTTTCGGAACATTTCCCATTGAAACATTCATGCTGTTCTGTGCCGCCTGTGCAAAAGAACTGTCCTCTTTAGCCGCTTTTGCAAGCTTGTCCTTGAGTTCAAGAACAATTCTCTGTGCAATTTTTTTGCCTATTCCCTGTGCTCTTGTAATTGTTTTGAGGTCATCGGAGGCAATCGCCATTGCAACCTGTTCGGGACTGAGTTCCGACAAAACCGCAAGTCCTGCCTTTGGACCTACACCGCTTACGCTGATGAGGGTTTTAAATGTTTCAAGCTCTGCCTTTGTTGCAAAACCGAAAAGGTCAACCGCATCTTCTCTTACATTAAGGTAGGTATAGAGCATTACCTCTGTGTTAAGCTTTACGGTTTTGAGTGTGTTCATTGTTGTCTGGCACATATATCCGACACCGCCGCACTCTACTACCGCCGCATTTGATTCTATTGCAATAAGTTTTCCTCTTACGGAATAAAGCATATTTAAAGTCCCTTTCCGTACATTACCCTTCTTAGCTGTGAACCTGCCGCCTGTGTGTGGCAGATTGCAATTGCAAGTGCGTCACAAGTATCATCGGGTTTCGGGATTTCTTTCAGCTTTAAAAGCCTTGCGGTCATTTCCATAACCTGTGGTTTTTTAGCCTTGCCGTATCCCGTTACAGCCGTTTTAACCTGAAGAGGAGTGTACTCAAAGATTGGTATTTTAAGTTTTTGTGCCGCAAGCAAGGTTACTCCCCTCGCCTGTGCAACATTGATAGCCGTTTTCTGATTGGTCTGAAAGTAAAGTTTTTCGATTGCAAGAGCATCTGGACGGCATCTGTTGAGAATCTCATAGGTTTCGTCATAGATGTACTCAAGCCGTTTGTTAAAATCAGTTCCGGCAACGGTTTCAATTGCACCGTAGCCGAGAGTTTTATATGTATTCGATTTAAAATTGATTGCTCCCCAACCGACAATGGCATATCCGGGATCAATTCCAAACACTACCAAAACAATACCTCCGAAAAAATCCAAAAATGGCATAATAACATAGCTTAAAACATTATAACACACGCAACTTTATTTATCAATAAAATTATTCATTAATCTGCGTATTCCGCTCAAAATGTACATAAGAAACCTTGAATGGCAAATTCACTCGGTTTTTTGGGTGTTATCGGCACGGTTGAGCGTGATTTTTGAACCGTTGTATGACAAATCAAGCTTTTTTCCGTGGGGAGCATATTCAAAGGTGTAGTTTCGGTAAAGATTCGGCACAAATATTACAAGCGTTGTGTCATCGGCAACATATTTTCCACAAAGCTCCGTTTTATCCTTTCCGCTCTGCAAAATGACTGACGCATTGTCGCCGTCAAACGAAAGGCTTATCTTTCCGCCACCGTCAAGTTCTGCACTCCAGTTATTGCAAGTAAGTTCATGTGAATATCCGGATGTGTCGGCACTGCATGAACAAAGCAGAAAACAGACGCAGATTAAAAGCAAAATGACAAATTTCTTCATAAAAACCGCCCTCACAGGTATATGATATTATTACAGATTATTCATAAAAATTGAAAATTAGTACATATACCGTTGACGGCAGAAAACGAAATTTACAGTTTTGTTATAATTCTTGAAAAGCATAATTATTTTGTGTATATTGTATGGTGTGATTTTATGGAAAATTTTGAAAACGAGAACACGGAGGGATTGTTTTGCAACATGAGATAACCGAAAAGCATAATGTTTTTGAAGAAAACGGAGAGGTTATGTGTGCAGGCTGGGCAAGAACGCCTGTTTTTGAATA
>CACXEX010000134.1 GCA_902766775.1 uncultured Ruminococcus sp.
TCTCAAGGATATCCAGGACGGTACATTTGCTAAGGACTTCCTCCTCGACATGAGCGATGCAGGTGCACAGGTTCACTTCAAGGCTATGAGAAAGATCGCTGCTGAGGCTCCTGCTGAAGTATTCGGTAAGGAAGTTAGAAAGCTTTACAGCTGGTCTGACGAAGATAAGCTCATCAACAACTAATGCGAGTACCTCGCTTGTAGTTCGTGTAGGTAGTTTGCTATAATTTACAACTACTTGTTCCCGAGCTTAACATAGTTATAATCTAGGGTAGCTTGATTTTCAAGCTACCCTTTTTTGCGTGTGTCTCGCACACAATTCGTGAAGTTAGTTTGATATATTCAAACTTCTGTCACCCGAGCGTTACATAGTACAGATTTAACGGTTCAGTCAATTTGGCTGAACCGTTTTTTGCTGTAGGGGCGGTCATCGGCCGCCCGCCTTGATGAAATTATTTGTTTTATGTGTATGTTATAATTTGATGAAAGTTATGTATTCCAATGTAGGGGCAAACCATGTTCGCCAGCATTGATGAAATTTTTTGTTCAATATAATATGTTCTAATTTTACCAAAAATATTTATCCTGCTTTAAACGCTTTGCGTTCAATCGTGTGCATTGCACATGAACGGGAGAACACGGTCCTCCCCTACAATATTTCGGTTACTGTAGTTCATTTATAGGGTTTATTTTTATCATAATATTTGTATCTTTACTTGCGGGCGTCCGATGAACGCCCCTACTGATTTACGACATTTATATAATAACATCTGTCAAATGTTTTGTGTCATTACTTACAAGCAACCAATTACCTCCCGTCTGAATTTTTCAATTTTCCATTTTAAAAAATTTTCATTAAAAAATCAGGGTTCAGCTTTTTTATGGCTGAACCCTTTCGTAGTTAAAACTTATTAACTTTTAAGTAATTAATATTTCTCATAGGAGAAGGAATTGTAAGCATCAAGTAATGACTGCTTATTTTCAGCGGTAGTGTTTTCTTCCCATGCACTGTTATTACCATAACCTGTTGTAATAAATTCGGTAAACATATGTGCATTCACGCAATTGTTGAACTGATTCAGATTGATTTCATTATATTTTGCTCGGGTAATGCCTTTACCATTGCCGTCAAAATATTTGTAATAAACATTATCATCGGAATCCTCGCCTACACCTCTTGCCGAATACATATTTGAAGAAAGGCTCTTCCCATCATAGGTAATTATTGAATTACCTGACCAGTAGTAATCATCATCCACATTCGTAGATATAGTCAACTCATGAACTTCATACTTTTTAGCAGTCTTATTATAGTATATCGAAAAACCGTCGCTAACAGTACCTACTCTTTTTAACTTTCCGTCTTCAAATTTATAAGCATAGGAATGGAATCCATACTCATCAGAATTTGCCTGTTGTGTAACAAGTTCCGGAACTCCGTCAAAGTCGAAATCCAAAAACATAACACCTGACAAACCATGATTTTTTCCTACTTTAGGCATCCATTCATCAGTGTGATTCATCATATAGTTGATATAAGCATCTCTTGTTTTATCGGTTGTCTTATATCTGTATGTTACACCTGTTGGATTAAACATTGTAGTAAACTTTTTACCGTCCTTTGAAACACCTCTTACGGTATAAGTGTTACTGCCTGATTTAGCGCCCTTGTGTGTATAATAATTATTGTAAGTTTCGGCTATCTTCTTCCAGGAACCGTTTTCTTTAATATAAACACGGAATTTTGGTGCGTCTCCTGTCCAATGCATTTCAATGCCGTTGCTTACAGCACCTATACTGTAAATCTCAGGGAAATCTTGATGATCACCAATAGGTGTACCCTTTGAATCGTATCCGCTCATAAAGGTTTTACCGTCATTGCTAATACAACGAACTGTATAGTAAATGTCGTCAACACTTGAATCAAATTCCTTCGACACAACATTCATATCAAGCATAGTCGTACCTGTTGTGTCAGAAAGTTTAGTCCAACCGTTTCTGTCTTTATAGTACACACGATACTTTTCAGCGCCGGCAACTTTGTTCCATGTCAGCTTTACGCCGTCATATGTGACCTCAAGTTTTGAAATTTTCGGTGTAGCAACATACTTTACCGACTTGCCTGTCGGGTTGTAACCGCTTGTAAATTTCTTTGCATCGGATGTGATACATCTTACCGTGTATGTATAATTCTTACCCGATGAAACATCTTTATCTATAAAAGAAGTTGCGGTTGTATCAGTGAGCTTTGTCCAGCCCTTATTTCCTTTGTAATAAACTCTGTATTTAGCCGCACCGCTTACTTTGCCCCATGTGATTTTCACGCCGCCGTTTACGCTTTCAAGCTTTGAAATTTCGGGGGCTGCAATATATTTAACAGTTGTACCCTTTGAATCGTAACCGCTTGTAAAACTTTTTCCGTCTGCACTAAGACA
>CACXEX010000135.1 GCA_902766775.1 uncultured Ruminococcus sp.
CGATTGGGGTCTGTGAATCATGTCAGGCGGGGAACCGAGCAGCATTAAGCAGTATTGCCGATGCGATGCAGTAAGTCTGTCGTTCACTCATTTGTACGATTGCCGTTGTTTCGGCTGACGGCTTGCATTTTTTGTTGATTGCGGGGTGAATTTTTGTATCAGGTACTTTACAGAAAATGGCGACCGAAAACCTTTGCCGATGTTTCGGGACAGGAACACATAACCACAACTCTTTTAAACGAGCTTAGCACCAACCGTCTTAACCATGCGTATCTTTTTACGGGTTCAAGAGGTACGGGCAAAACTACCTGTGCAAAAATTCTTGCAAAGGCAGTCAATTGTCTTCATCCCGTAAACGGAAATCCCTGCGGTGAGTGTGAAATCTGCAAGGGAATTGATGACGGCAGTATTCTCGACATTGTTGAAATGGATGCCGCATCCAACAGAAAAATTGACGATATCCGTCAGATTATTGACGAGGTTCAGTTCAAGCCCGCAAAGTGCAAATACAGGGTTTACATCATTGACGAGGTTCATATGCTCACAACCGAGGCATTCAATGCCTTGCTCAAAACGCTTGAAGAACCTCCCGAACATGTCATATTCATTCTGGCAACTACCGAAGTTCACAAACTTCCGCAGACAATTCTGTCACGATGCCAGCGTTTCGATTTTCACAGAATCCCGCCTCGTGCAATAGCAGACAGACTGCTCTATGTTGCAAATCAGGAGGGTGTGACGCTAAGCGACAGCGCCGCATTGCTTGCCGCATCTGTTGCTGACGGTGCATTGCGAGATGCTCTTTCACTCCTTGACAGATGCATTGCAATCAGTTCCGACATTGACGAAGATGTTGTACGCAGTGCCGCAGGACTTGCGAGAAAAACCTATCTTTTTGAACTTTCAAACTGCGTAATCAACAAGAACACCGCTAAGGCTCTTGAAATTGTTGACAGGCTTTACGGCGAGTCAAAGGATATGGCAAGGCTTTGTGATGAATTGCTTTCGCACTTCAGAACGCTAATGCTCATAAAGTCGGTAAAAAATCCGAGAGATATCGTAATTATGGCTGACGATGAGTTTGAACAGGCTCAAACACAGTCGGATTACCTCTCACTTGCCGACATTGTCTATTATATGGATGTGCTTTCAAAGGCATATCAGAATATGGGCAGGGGAACAGGCGACAGAACAGAACTTGAAATGGCAGTTGTAAAGCTGTCATCGGCGGAACTTGACGGCACAATTGAGGCTTTGACTGCAAGGGTAACCGCTCTTGAAAAAGCCGTTAAAAAGGGAATAAAGGTGAACTATGTTCCCGAACAAGTGCAAACTGCACCACAACCTGTTCAGAGCGAAACTCCAAAACCCGAGGTTCAAAAACCCGAACCCGAAAAGCCACAGGAAACAAAGCCTGTTGTTGAAACGGTAAAGGAAGAGGTCAAGAACGAGCCTGTTATCCCGACACCTCCTGTTGAGATGCCGACACCGAAACAACCCGTTCAGCCCATACAGGAACAGCCTGCGCCTACACCACAAAAACCTAAGAAACCGGTTCAAAGACAGAGCGTTGACCTTGACGCAATCTATAACAACGCACAGCCTTTCCCCGATTGGGTAGAGGTTGTCAACAATATGAAACCTGTTTCAAGAGCAATTGCGGCGGCATTTGCAAATTCTTCTGCTTACACAAGCGGAAAGTATTTGTTGATTGACACAGACAATGAAATGGCTTTTGAACTCCTCAAAAATAACGAAAGACGACAGGAAATCCGTCAGCTTATTTTTGAAACAACAGGTCAGCACTATAACCTCGGTCCGTACAAAAGACCGAGTGCAAAACAAGAAGAAAAAACCGATCCCGTTGACAAGCTTGTCGAAAGCTTGCAGGGAAGCGATGTAATAATAACACAAGAATAACCGAAAGGAAGATAAAATTATGAAAGCAAGATTACCAAAGGGCTACGGCAGTGGCGGAGCAAACAACATTCAGCAGCTTGCTCGTCAGGCTCAGAAACTTCAGGACGATATGGAAGCCGCATCAAAGGAACTCGAAGCAAAAGAGTATGAGGCAACAGCAGGCGGCGGTGCAGTTAAGGTTACCGTAACAGGCAAAATGGAACTCACAAAAGTTGAGATTTCACCCGAAGTTGTTGACCCCGAAGATGTAGAAATGCTTGCAGACCTCGTTATGGCAGCCGCAAATGAGGCAATCAGAGCAGCCGCTAAGGAAAAAGAGGACAAAATGGAAACAATCTCAGGCGGACTTAACATTCCGGGAATGTTCTGATTATGTCGGGATATAATGTTGCTCCGCTTGAAAATTTGGTGGAGCAGTTTGAAAGAATGCCGGGAATCGGTAATAAAACCGCTCAAAGGCTTGCATATTATGTCCTCAATCTGTCAAAAACAGAAGCAGAGCAGCTTGCAGGTGCGATAATGGACGCCCACACAAAGATTCACTATTGCAGTAAATGCTGCAATCTTACCGACAAAGACGTTTGTCCCGTGTGTGCAAATCCCGCAAGAGACCATTCCGTTATTTGCGTTGTTGAAACTCCGAGAGATGCTACGGCAATTGAAAACACCCACGAATTTAAGGGCGTTTATCATGTTCTCCACGGTTCAATTTCACCGCTTAACGATATCGGTCCCGACAACCTTACAATAAAAGAACTGCTTGCAAGACTTAACGATGATTCGGTTGAAGAGGTCATTATGGCAACCAATCCGACCATTGAGGGCGATGCAACGGCTCTGTACATTTCAAAGCTCTTAAAGCCGCTTGGCGTAAAGGTGACAAGGCTTGCCTACGGTATCCCCGTTGGCGGTGACCTTGAATATGCCGATGAATACACGCTTGCAAAGGCTCTTGAGGGCAGAAACGAAATTTAATTTCTTGATAAAAACTATTGACAAATTGTCAAAACAGTAGTATAATCTTGTATTCCACAGTAGAAAGGAGGATGTGCGGTGGCAAATATGAAAACAATTGCTCAGAATAAAAAGGCAAGACACGACTATTTTGTCGAGGAAACCTACGAGGCAGGAATTGAGCTTTGCGGTACGGAAGTAAAGTCTTTGCGTGCAGGCAGAGTAAATCTCAAAGACAGCTGGTGTTCAATTGTTGACGGCGAAATTTTTGTTAACGGTATGCACATTTCTCCTTACGAACAGGGAAACATCTTCAACCGTGACCCGATGCGTGTAAGAAGACTTCTTATGCACAAAAAGGAGATTTTAAAACTCTACGGCACGGTTAAGCAGACGGGATATTCACTTATCCCGATTAGTCTGTATTTCAAGGACAGCAAGGTAAAACTTCAGGTTGGACTTTGCAAAGGTAAAAAGCTCTACGATAAGCGTGCCGATATGGCAGAACGCTCCGCAAAGCGAGATATCGAAAGAGCCTTGAAGTCAAAGCAGATTTAATAAACAAAACAAAAACCGCATTTGCGTGGGCAGATGCGGTCATATATGGGGATGTAAAGGTTTCGACGGGGATTTCAAACCTTGGTAAGCGAGCGGCGGTGCGGAACCGCCATAAAATCCGCAACTTTAAAATTAACTGACAACAAAACAGTTGCTTTAGCAGCCTGAGTGCTGCTCGTTCCTGCACAGAGTACCTCGGCTGTGTAAGGGGCGTCGATTAGAGGTAAATGTGAACAGGGGAGCGCTCCGAACCCTGTCACAGCTTAGGAGCTGCCAAAGTGCATAGCCTGTTGATGGGCGATGCACCGAGGGAGATTTAAAACACCAACTGCGCTCGGAGAAACCCTTGGCAAGATTTTTTCGGACAGGAGTTCGACTCTCCTCATCTCCACCAACCCAGTCACGATTGCATATGCAGTCGTGACTTTTTCTATGCAAAATTATTAGTATATCTAAGTAGTCACCTTTGCCGTTACGGCTTGTCTGTAATGTTAAAGAATGATAAAAAGTAGATATATTATGTAAAATTCTGTTGACTTTAGTCAACAAGTGTGATATACTACGGCTAGAGTATGTGGCAAGATTTTGTGCTTGTGTATCGCAAGTATTGACAAAAATGTTGGGAAACATACGCTCCTAATATCTATAACGTAACAGGTAAAATACATTATTGTAATAGTCTGAAAGAATTCTGCATAATGAGTTGCCACATACTTAATTTTTATTTTAAGGTTCTATTGTATGGAAAGATTTGATGAAATTACATCTAGAAATGAATTAGCTGATTTTATTGGAGTAAAAAGAAAAGTTTTAACTCATATTTTATATGTTGAAAAAGAAGAAACTAGATACAAATCTTTTATAATTCCAAAACGTAATGGTGGCATGAGAACTATCTGTGCACCAAATAATGAGCTAAAGTATGTACAACGTAAATTAGCTCAAGCATTGATTGAATATATGAACTATATAAGAAAAAAAGAAAATATAAAATCGAATATATCACATGCTTTTGAAAATAAAAAAGGTATTATTACTAATGCTAAAATACATCGTAATAAAAAATTGGTACTTAATCTTGATTTAAAAGATTTTTTTGATAGTTTTCATTTTGGACGTGTTTGCGGTTATTTTCAGAAAAATAAATTCTTTCTCTTGAATAAAGAGGTCGCTATAGTGATAGCACAACTAGTGTGTTATCAAGGCAAACTTCCCCAAGGCGCTCCAACATCGCCAATAATAACTAATCTTATATGCCAAATTTTAGATTACAAAATATTGAAACTTTCAAAAAACTATAAAGTCGATTATACAAGATATGCTGATGATTTGACTTTTTCAACAAATAGAAATTCATTTGTTAATGAACAACAGCAGTTTATTAGAGATTTAGAGACTATAATAAATCAAGCTGGATTCCAAATTAATCATTCAAAAACAAGGTTGCAATATAATAATTCCAGACAAGTAGTGACAGGCTTAGTTGTTAATGAAAAAATTAATGTGAACAGAAGCTTCTATAAAGATACTAAATCAATGGCACATCAGTTATATAAAACAGGAGCATTTCAAGTAAACGGGATAGAAGCAACATTAAATCAATTAGAAGGACGATTATCTTTTGTTAACCAAATAGAAAAATATAATAATAAATTATTAGAGAAACACAACTTTAGATGTCTTTCTGGAAAAGAAAAGGAGTATAGAAAATTCCTGTTTTATAAATGGTTTTTATCAGATGATATACCATTAATTATTACGGAAGGAAAAACTGATATAATATATTTAAAAGCGGCTTTAAAAAATCTTGCTGAAAAATATCCAAATTTGATAACACGTAATTCCGATGATAAATATGAGTTTAAAATTAAGTTTTTAAGACGTTCTAAAAATATTAACTATTTATTTGGTGTTAGTACTGATGGAGCTGATGCTCTTAGCAATTTACTGAATTATTTTACTGATAATAATAGTAATAATTCACCAAACTATCGTAAATATTTCGAAGAAAAATACAATATAAAATTAAATAAGCCAATATTGTTTTTGTTTGATAATGAACTAAGTAATCGTGAGAAGCCTTTATGTAAGTTTTTTAATCACGCAAATTTAAAAAAATATGCAGAAGATTTTAAAGAACAATTGTTTTTAGAGATACCACAAAATGAAGGTCTATATGTGCTAACAAATCCTTTAGTTAAAGGATCATCTGAATGTGAAATAGAAGATCTTTTTGACGACAAGATTTTGAATCAAGAAATTAATGGCAAAAAATTTTGCAGAGATCTAAAAAATTTTGATAAAAGCAAACACTACAGTAAAGACCATTTTGCAAAATTTATAATTCACAAATATAAAGACATTGATTTCTCTAATTTTTGCCCGATTTTAGATAATATTAACTCTATAATAATTAAATCAGATAACTAAATTACTAAAAGCCTTATCTTAATGTTAAATCAAAAAGTTCTTGTGCTATGTACACAACTTCAGATTGTATAGGTAGTACAGAAAAAACTACTTAAAGTAGGAAATTGAATTTTAAGTAACAGACTGATTTCGTCTTTCTAACGAAATCAGTTTTATTTATTAAAGATTATGTCTTTTTTCGTGATTACTGCAAGACTGCCATGTTGCTTTTTTGACACCTGTTTTGTTACATATTGCACGCTCTTTTAAATCGCATACTATAAAATTCGGACTGTCAGCTCTTGCACTTTGACCTGTCCAATATTGGCAAGTGACACATTGTCTTGCATTGCGTCCTACTTTACTCTCCAAAATCATCGCCTCCTGAATCGTGTACAAAGAAAATTCTGAAAAGCATAATAACAAAAAATATACCTGCTAAAATATACGTGCCTGTTGATATAAACGATAAAAAGCCAACTTCTGTTGTTACTGATACTATTTTTGTAAGACTGCCTATTTTTTAAAGCTTTTTAATTCACTCGGCAGAAACAAGTATTTTTAAGCCGTAACTTTCTTCGTGTACGGCATATCTCCGCCAACCCAAAAACCGCAATCGGGATAGAAAGATTTATCCTGTTTGCGGTTGTTTTTATGTATTTGCATTTTAAGGTGAAACAAAGCGGTAAGAATTGTTTAACAGAAATACAGAAAAACGGCGGCGGTTATTCTTGTTTTTCTTTATGCTCAGTGAAAGAAAAAATTTTAAAAAGTTAGTTGACAATTGGTGGGGAGTGCAGTATAATAGCACAAGCGAAGTGACACTTCTTTTGTGAAACTTCCAGAAAGGATGGTGCAAAATGCCGAGAAATGCTGAAAAAGATATTCGGGAAGAGGCACGCCGAAGAAAACAAATTTTAGAGGCAGGGCTTGCACTCTTTTCCAAACAGGGAATTGAATCAGTCAGTATGAACGCTGTTGCGGCGGCTGCCGAAGTGGGGCCGACAACCCTGTTTAAGTACTACCAAACCAAAGAAAAACTGGTCATTGCCATAAGTGCAATGGCATGGAGCAGGGTATGGCAGAAAGCATCTGAGCAGTATGGTATGGAAAAGCTTTTGAAGTCAACTGCCTATGAACTCATTTGCAATTACACGGATCGGATGATTTGCCTTTATCAGCAACACCCCGAACTGCTGCGATTCAGCGAAAATTACAAGACCTTCATCTGCCGTCATCACACCCGTGAGGAGGATTTGCAAGATCACCTTAGTCCATTGCAATCCATTCGTGACATCTTTCATACAGCCTATTTGCGAGCGCAGGAAGACCACAGTATCCGCACGGATGTTTCAGAGGATGTTCTGTTTACCGTTGTTGCAATCGGTATGCTGTCCATAGCGGAGCGCTATGCTCAGGGCATCGTTTGGACAAGTCACGGCAATTCAGATTATACCGAGGAACTTAGGATTGCACAGGAAATGATTTTGAACTGGTGTAAAGGCGGAGAAAAACCAAATCTGAGTTAAATTAATAACGATTGAAACAGCGGTGTTGTTGCAAACGCATTTACTGCTTGTCACGCTGTTTCATAGAATGATAGGAGAAAAAATTATGAAAAATATTATGGCTCTAATGCTCTGTATGGCAATGTTGCTATGCGGATTTGCAGGAACAGGAAAATCGAATAGTGACGCATCACCTGACGAACAGAAAGCTGATGTGTGGGAAACCGTAGAAGATGCTTACATCTATGCGTTCCCGTTGGTACTTATGGATGCAACAAAGGTGTCTGCGACAAATACAGAAAAAGCAGTGAAGGGCAAAGCACCTATAAATCAGTTTATGCACGGCAAAGGACTGGCAGATGCACAGTTTAAAAATGTGGTAAGCCCCAATGTAGATACTGTCTATTCACAGGTGTGGTACGACTTGAGCGAAGAACCGATTGTCTATGTACTTCCGCAGACAGACCGATTCTGCAAGGTTCAGGTGCTCGACGCTTGGACAAACACAGTAGCCGTACTTGATAAGGCAGGAACATACGCAATTACTCTCTCAACTTGGAAAGGCGAATTGCCTGATGATGTTACCCGCATAGATGTTCCCACCCCTATGGCGTGGTCTATCACAAGAACAGTGCTTTCAGGCGAAGAAGATCTCCCGAATGTGTATAAAATTCAGTCAGAAATGAAGCTTATGCCACTTTCTGCTTATGTCAGCGGAGAATCATATCAGCCTCCAAAGGGTAGTTATAAGAAAGAAAACGACTATGTGCCTATTGACAAGGTTCTTTCATTAGATCCGGTTACATTCTTCAACAAAGCAAATGAACTAATGGGTAAAAATCCTCCGTCAGACGCCGATGCTGAAATGCTGAAAAAGATAGAGACAATCAATGTAGGTCCCAATATGAAATTCGATTCTTCTGTTTTAACCGGAGATATTCAGACAAAATGGAAGGAGATGTTGAAAGGCCTTAGAACAAAGCTTGTGTCTGAAAGCAAGGAATTTACAAAACAGCTTGGAGAATGGAGCTATTATGACGCTCCAATCGGAGATTTCGGTACAGAGTACGACTACCGTGCAATGGTAGCACTTGCAGGACTTGGTGCAAATACAGTTGATGTTGCGCTGTATCCAAAAACGGATAAGGATGTTGACGGAAACCAATTAACAGGAGAAAAGTCATATATTCTCCACTTTGACAGCTATCCGCAGGTTCTTGACGGAGGTTTCTGGTCGGTTACCGCATACGGTGACGATGACTTTTTGATTGACAATCCGCTCGACCGCTATTGCATAAATGACCGTTCGGGTCTAAAGGCAAATGACGACGGGTCTGTGGATGTTATCCTGTCGAAGGACGCACCGAAAGACACAACAAACTGGCTCCCTGTATGTGACGGCAAGTTCCACCTGTTTATGCGTATCTATACACCTGATATGGATGCAATCAAAACATGGACTGCTCCAACCATTACACCGATTGATTAAATAAAGGTTTTCACAAGTTGCAACAGTAGCTTAAAAACATATAGAATAAAGCGAAGAGGTCACGATTGTATATGCAGTCGTGACTTTTTTGTGTTCATTTTTACAGTTATGCCGTTAGCAGTCAGGTTCGGAAACATCAAACAAATTTGGAATTTCAGGGGGAATGAGTGTTTCGGGAACTTCCTGTAATGGCGGTATTTTATAAGGCTGAAAATCTGTTTTCTTTGATTCTGTAAAATTCTGATACTTGCCGTCAAAGTTAAGCTCTATTTTTGCGGTTTTGCCAAATTTATTCTTTGCGATTATCAGCACGGCATCTTCGGGAGGAATGCCTGAGTCACGGTTGCGGACATATTCTCTGTCGAGAAGAAAAACATAGTCGCCGTCCTGTTCAAGACCTCCGCTTTCTTTCAAATCTTCCATTGTCGGAATATGGTTTGTATCGGCTCGTCTGAGCTGTGACAGCAGAATAACGCAACAGCCTGTCTGCTTTGCAATCGCCTTGAGTTCGCCTGTTATGTAATCAATCTGAAGTCGCTTGCTGTCACCGAATTTCTTCAGCGTTGAAACAATCTGAACATAGTCAACGATTACAAGCTGAGGTTTCTCTTTGGCAATTTCAGAGGTAATTGCCTCAACATTTCTTGTTCTGTCCCTGACAATAAGGTGACTTGAAATGTTCGTACCTAACGCAAAATTTCTTGCGGTTGATTGCAGCTGCTCGGCATCCTGACTGTTCCTAAAATTCTCATAAGGAATATTGCATTGAGAAGAAAACACCTTGTCAAAAATCATATCGTAGGTCATTTCGAGCGAAAAGAACATAACCTTTTGACCGTGCAAGGCACAATTTACCGCAATGTTGAGTGCAAGCGTAGTTTTGCCGACAGACGGTCTTGCCGCAAGAATTGCGAGTGTGCCTTTCTTCAATCCCGAAGTAAAGCGGTCAAGCTTTGGAAAGTATGTTTTAATGCCCTTGTGAGCCTTGCCAATGTGCGAAATGTAATCGTTGAGCATTTTCTCGTTCTGCCTGAAGGTGTCATTGTGGGCAATTTCATCGGCTGTATCGGCAATGCTCCTCAGCTTTGACGGTGAAATACTGCCGTCAATGATAGAGCTTTCAAGGCTTGATTTCATAAATCTTTTTGCCGATTCATCAATCAGAATTTTAATATATTCATACACATTGTCCGTCCTGAACGAACTGTCGGCACATTTAAGAATACGCTGTTTCTGCTCGTTTGAGCATTTTGAAAGCAGAATAGCTGTATCCAGATTTCCGCTTTTAAACTCTTTGCGGATAATTGCGAATAGGGAACGGTTGGTTTCGTCTGTGAACAAATCGTCCGACAATTCGCTGATGAGGTTTTTGCCCTCGTCAAAGTTAATAATATGACCGATGAGTCTGTTTTCAATTTCTGCTGTATCTTTCATATAACCTCCTTGATTTATAATGTTTCATAGGTTGACAGAATGTCAAAATCTTTCTTTGTCTTGACAGTATCAATCGTATTCAGATAGCTTTCAAACTTTGTCCCGAACAGCGTTTGAGGTCTGAGGTATTGTGCGTAATCACATTCGAGCCACTCGTTACACTTGACGTCAATTACTTTCTTAAAATCTTCAACAGTAAATCCTTCGTTAAGTCTTGCTTTAATAAGACTTTGCGTTGCAGCTGTTGAACTGCGAAAATTCTTTCCGGTTTTCAAATTCAAATAGTCGATAATCTCCTTGATTTCGACAATATATTTATTATTATTTTTATTTATATTCTTTTGGGGTACACTATTGTGA
>CACXEX010000136.1 GCA_902766775.1 uncultured Ruminococcus sp.
CACCACCAAATATTCACCATAAACTATCGGATCGGTTATTCTAAATGCACTATCCGATATTGAATATCCGCTTGAGGTTGCCGCTTCTTCGAGTGAAATTTCTTCAAACTTATAGGTTTGATTTTTCTGCGGAATCGGTGCAATATAGTTTGTGTCCTCATAATTCGGCTCTGTTGCAGGCTGTGTGGTCGCAGCCTCGGTTGTCACGGCTTGTTGTGACGAATTTGCATTATCTCCCGACTGCGAAGAGTTTGACTGATTTCCGCCGTCATTGCAGGCACACAAGACCGAAGTCAGCATAACCGCACTTAAAACACCTGAAATGATTTTTTTCATAAAATATTCCTCCTCAAAAATATTTTTCGTTCTTAAAAAACCTGAAACTATTTTCTAAAAGTAAACTTTTTAAGTTAAAAGTTTACTTTTAGCTAACACTTGTATTATACAGTTTTAAATTACAAAACGCAAGTGTTTTAAAATATTCTTATTGAAAACTTTTTGAGGTGAAATGAATGTTTGATTTCGGGTTAAGAATACGAGAACTTAGAGAGTCAAGACATATGTCGCAGGAAAGCTTGGGCAGGAGAATCGGCAGAAGCAAGCCTGTCATAAGCAATTATGAAAACAACATCAAATATCCTCCGCTTGAAGTTTTGATTTCAATTGCAAATGTGTTCAATGTTTCGCTTGATTACCTTGTTGGCATAGAAAAAAAGGACGCACTCTACATTAACAATCTGAACGAAATGCAGACAAATATAATGAAACTGCTCTACGAAGAATTTACCGATTGCAATCTTAAAGGCAAAGAACTTTCATCACGCCAACAAAAAATATTAAGCCTGCTCTTAATTGAGTTTTTGAAATGAAAACCAAATCAACATTTTGACATATAAAAACACCCTTTCGGTAAATTCCGAAAGGGTGTAATTTTTTAAATTGAACAAAACTATTTTCCATTTTCCATTTTCAACTTTCAATTTGAATCAATGTCCGTTCTCCGTGATTCTGATTGCTATGGCGGTGACATCGTCTTCACGGTCGGCTTTGCGGCGTTTTACTGCCTCATCAACAACGGCTTTGGCAAGGTCTTGCGTACTGCCCTCGTTCCATGTGCGTATAAGCTTTTCGAGCCACTTGTCATCGCCCGTAATTACGCCGTCTGATACCATAACAATCATATCCCCCGTTGTCAGATTTACCGTGTCTGTCGAAAATTTTATACCGTTGAGAATTCCTGCAGGGAGTGACGGCATTTCACGAGCCGTTACCCTGCCGTTTTTCTTTACAAATGTAACAGGTGCGCCAGCTTTTTTAAAGGTGGTCTTGCCTGTATAGAGATCAACACTTGTGACATCAACCGTTGAAAGCGATTCGTCCTCGCTTTTCACCATAAGGGCAGAGTTGACAATTTGCAAACAGCTGTCGGCTGAAAGTCCCGACCTGAGCAGTCTTGTCATAACCGAAGCCGCCATATTGCCGTCAACGGCGGCTCTTCCACCTGTACCCATACCGTCACAGACGAGTGCATATGTTTTGCCGAAACCGTCATTGAAATAATTTATGCAGTCACCGCAAAGCTTGCCGTTGTTGGCGGTGTGCTGGTCGCTCCCGATTTCAACATCGAACACGGGCATTTCGCACATTGCAATACGGATTCTGTTGCCCTCACGGCTGATTGTCGGCAGGTCAAATCTTCTTCCGCAACAGCGTGAAATCTCACGCATAACCTCGCCCTTAGAAAGCTTTTCGGACTTATTCGAGAGAGTAAGTTCCACGCTCATCCTTCCGCCGTTTGACACAAGGCAAATGCACTCCTCAACGATTGCGCCGAGGCTTGTGAGTGCGCTGATTATCCGCTGCGCAGATTCGTTATCGCACCTCATTGTGTTGCGGAATTCATCAGCCAAATCGTGGAGAATGTCGCCGATTCCCGAAAACTGCCCTGCAACAACGCTCCGCACATCGGTAATCCTCTGTTGTGCCTCAAGTGCTGACTGATATTCACGGTAGTTTGCATTCATTGAACGGGCAATTTCGCCCTTTTTGCAACAGTTTTTCACGAAAGATTTTTCAACATCCCGTTCACCTATTGTGCCGTTCGATTCAAGATATTCTTCAAGCCTTGCAAAGTCGTCACGGGTGACACCGCCCTTGTGTTCGTAGCAGTACATTTTCAGTCCGCAGGTTTCGCAAACTTCCTTTCTCGTACCCTCACAAACGGCGTCAAATGTGGGCGAATAGAGCTTTTTCATCTTTTCCGAAACCTTTGAAACATCGGTTTTCACATTGCCGACTGCCTTTGATGCAAAGTCAAGCCGCATAACAATATTCTTTCGCAGAGCCTCTCCGAGAGAGGTGTTTTTCTCGCTTGAAAATACGGGCGAAATCACATTTCCGACCTCTTTCGGGAGAACCATAAACACCGCACTTGCGGCAAGGCTTTCAACAAGCACACCCGACGGTGTTCCGAACTGCGAACCGAACGCAAGGCACATCACACCGTTTGAGATTACAAACGCAATTGCACATCCCAACTTTCCGAGCTGTGAAAAAAGACCCGCCATAAGTCCGCCGAATGCAAAGCCGCCGCAGATGTAGCCGTTCTCCCTTGACGCAATGCTGAAAATTGCACCCGTTGAAATACCGCTGATTGCACCGCCCGTGACCGAGCCGTAGCGTGAACAGAGCAGAATGACGAGCATTGCAATAATTCTGCCGAGCGAGATATTCTGCCACGCAATACTGCCAAAGGCCAGAATCAGAATACACCCCGACATAACCACGCTTGCGGTTTCCTGTTGCGAAAAAACTTCAAAACTTCTGTTGTCGCCTGCAAGATGCAGAGCCGTGCTGATAAAATATGCCGCCGCACCTGCAATTACCGCCTCGGTAACGCAGTCGGCAAAAGTAGTCAGCGTGCTTGTGCTTACGAAAAGCAATGAAATGCCCGTTGCAAATATCGGAACGAATGCCACAAGCGGAGCAAAAACTTTGCTTTTGGTTACTTTGTCAAGGTCACCGAGCAGCCACCGCAGACCGCCTATCGCCGCCACAACGGCAAGGTAGCGAAAGCTGTCCGAAGGTTTGAGCAGAACATAGCCGAGTGCCGTGCCTAACAGCGATGACAAAAGGTACTTTCTCGGAACTGCCGCCGCAAATGATGCGCCAAACGGTGCAAGGCTGCCGAGTACCGCTCCCCGTGACACCAAAATTCCGCATAATAAGCAACCTGCGTTTGTGAGCAATTTCCGCACAAAGTCGCCTTGAACAGCGTCCTGCCTGCGAGCCAAAGTAGTTTTTGCTTCCATAAAAATCAACATCCTTTAATGATTTACTTCTTTTTGTATTTTTATTATAGGATATTATGCATAACAGTTTTGTCTTTTTGTGAATGAGAATTTTTATATTCTTTTGTAGAAACAAAGCTTTGAAAAAACTTAATAAAGTAATTACGCAAAAGATTGTTCAACATTAAAAAAAGTCGTTGTTAAAATTCCGATTTTGCATTATAATGGAGTAAACCAAAGTGAAAGGACAAACAAAATGATTATAATGTCAGTTGACCTCGGAAAAGCACGCACGGGAATTGCCGTTTGCGACAAAACCGAGTTTTTAGCGTCACCATATACGGTTATCTTTGAAAAGTCACCGAAACAGTTGCTTGAAAAGGTGGTAAACACAGCCAAAGAAACAAAAGCCGAGCTTATTGTGGTGGGACTTCCAAAAAATATGGACGGCAGTGAGGGCGAAAGCGCGCAGAATGCCAGAGCATTTGCCGAAAATCTGAGCAATGAAACGGGCATCGAGTGCATTATGCAAGACGAGCGTGGAACGACAATTACGGCTCACAATTTTCTCAACACCACAAATACAAGAGGAAAAAAGCGTAAAAATGTCGTTGACGAAGTCGCCGCAACAATCATTCTTCAAGATTATCTCGACAAAAGAAAATCAGGCTTAAATAATTAAAATCAAAAAATTAACCCTTCCGATGATTTCGGGAGGGTTATTTAATGCACTTTTTTACTTATTTTGTCCGAGCATTGCATTACAATTGATTGTACAAACAATTACAATATTACGCTCGGGCATAAATATTTTTTCACTTTGCCGACTGTCTTCACGAACGAAAAATACCACTTATGCGGTGAAAAATACCGCATAGCGAAAAACTGTTGAAATTCAAAACCGATTACTATATACTTTGACTTGCAAAGGAGGAAGAGTATGAAAGTAAAAATCAAAATTGACAAAGGCTACGAAAAGCCGTTGTGCGTTATATACACCTCGGAAGTTTCTGACGAAATTAACGAATATGTAAAATTGCTCTCGCATGGCTCTGAGCAAACTCTGACAGGTCGCAACGGAGAGAATATTGTAATAATCAAGCCCGATGAAATCACCAACATATACACTGCAAACGGGAAGGTTTTTGCGGTAACTTCCCGAGGTGAATACAGCGTAAACACTCGGCTGTACAAACTTGAAGAAACGCTTGACAACAAAAAATTTGTGCGAATTTCAAACTCTGAAATTATTAATTTGAATGAAGTGAAATCCTTCAATCTAAAAATTTCGGGAACAATTTGCGTTGAATTTTTCAACGGCAAAAGCACCTATGTGTCACGCCGTTATGTTTCAAAAATTAAAGAAAGGTTAGGTGTGTAAAATGAAAAAGAACTTAAAAAAACAATTTATTCTGCGATTTCTTATCGGTATGCCGATTGGGCTGTTGATTTGTTATTTTATAACGCTTTTCTTCTCAATTGCAGTCGGTGACGGTAACTTTCATCCCGTACAGCCCGAACTTACAAATCTCTGTAAATCGCAGCTTAATGCGGTTATTGTGCAAACAATAGCAGGTATGATTTACGGCGGAATCTGGGGCGGTGCATCGGTAATATGGGAAGTTGAATCGTGGAATCTTACCCGTCAGACTGTGACGCATCTTATTGTGATTTCGATTTCATCATTTCCGATTGCTTATGTAATGCGTTGGATGCCGCGTAATATATATGGAATTTTAATCTATTGTGCAATTTTCTTCTTTATTTATTTCGGTATTTGGCTTGGAACATATTGCAAAATCAAGACACAAATCAAACAAATCAACAACAAAATCAATTCGTGATACAGCGAGCCGCTACGGTATAACAACCACATTGCAACATTTACAAAATTTATTTTAATACACAATTTGTACGATTACTTGCGGGAAAACGAGGTTTTCCCCTCAACTTTCATATAAATAAAGATGGTCGGGTGACGATGTTTTGCATTTTGCAAACTGTCTTCCCAACCATAATTTTCAATTTTCCATTTTCAACTTTCAATTTACAAATCTCTGCTCGGGTGATTTATCCCTCGCGCCTATAAAACTATCTTCACGAACAAAAAGACACGGTATGCACCATTTGGCACATACCGTGATTTTTTATACATTATCTGTTTTCAGTTAAATCAGAAGTCCATAATTTCATCGTCTTCAAGAGCAACGATAACATCATCTGTTTCGTCATTCTCGACGATATCTGCCTCAGAATTACTCTCAAGCTTGACATCTGCATATCTCTGCATACCTGTACCTGCAGGGATAATCTTACCGAGGATAACATTCTCTTTAAGACCAACGAGCGGATCAACCTTACCCTTGATAGCGGCATCTGTAAGAACTCTTGTTGTTTCCTGGAATGATGCAGCTGAAAGGAAGCTGTCTGTTGCAAGAGCGGCCTTTGTGATACCGAGGAGGAGCTGAGTGAATGTTGCCTCACGAAGACCCTCTTCGCCGTTGGCAATACGCTTCTTAATCTGCTCATTCTCGTAAAGAACTTCGTTCTTATCGTAGGTCTGACCTGACATAAAGCCTGTATCGCCTGCGTCCTCAACCTTAACCTTACGCATCATCTGACGAACGATAACCTCAATGTGCTTATCGTTAATTTCAACACCCTGTAAACGGTAAGTACTCTGTACTTCCGAAATAAGGTAGTTCATAACTGCCTCAGGTCCGAGAATATCGAGGATATCGTGCGGATTAACAGCACCATCGGTAATCTTGTCACCCTTCTTGATGTGGTCACCGTCAAATACTTTTACACGGAAACCGAAAGGAATGAGGTAAGCTCTTTCGTCACCTGTTTCTTTGTTAAATACAACAGCGTGCTTTGCGTTCTTGATTTCTTCAAAACGAACCTCACCGTCGATTTCACTGATGATTGCAAGGCTCTTTGGTTTACGAGCCTCGAAAAGCTCTTCAACTCTTGGAAGACCCTGTGTGATATCTTCAGCAGATGCAACACCGCCGGTATGGAATGTTCTCATTGTAAGCTGTGTACCAGGCTCACCGATTGACTGAGCGGCAATAATACCAACAGCCTCACCGACAGTTACAGGCTGACGGTTTGCAAGGTTTGAACCGTAGCACTTACGGCAAGCACCGTGCTTTGCACGACACTCAAGTACTGAACGAATCTTGATGTGGTCAACACCCGAATTAACGATGATGTCAGCCTCTTTTTCGCCCATCATAACATCCTTTGAAACAAGGACATTACCGTTTGAATCACAGAAGTCATCAAGGAGATATCTACCGATAAGACGCTCATGGAGTCCCTCGATAACATTTGATTCGCCTGCTTTGATGTCAAAGATTTCAAGACCTTCTGTTGTACCGCAGTCTTCTTCACGGATAATAACTTCCTGTGATACATCAACAAGACGACGGGTAAGGTAACCTGAGTCGGCTGTACGAAGAGCTGTATCGGCAAGACCTTTACGAGCACCACGAGATGAAATAAAGTACTCCAAGATGTTAAGGCCTTCACGGTAGTTAGCTCTGATAGGAATTTCGATTGTTTTACCTGATGTATTGGCGATAAGACCACGCATACCTGCGAGCTGTCTGATCTGGCTCATACTACCACGGGCACCAGAGTCAGCCATCATAAAGATTGGGTTGTAGCGGTCAAGGTTTTTCTGGAGGGCGTCGGTTACATCGTTAGTAGCCTTTTCCCAAATACGAAGAACCTCTTCGTAACGCTCCTCGTTTGAACGAAGACCCATCATATACTCATCACGGATAACATCGACTTCCTTCTCTGCCTCGGCAATAATTGCCTTCTTCTGAGGAGGAATAACTGCATCACAAACGGCAACAGTAATAGCACCCTTTGTTGAGTACTTATAACCCTGTGCCTTAATGTGGTCAAGAACAACGCTTGTTGTTACAGGACCGTGGATTTTGATACATTTATCAATAATCTTCTTAAGACCTGACTTACCAACGAGGAAGTCAACCTCAAACTTAAATCTGTTTTCGGGGATACTTCTGTCGATAAAGCCGAGATCCTGAGGAATAGGATTGTTAAAGATAATCTTACCGATTGTTGTGTCAACAATACCGGATTCGATTTTGCCGTCAATTTCAAGCTCACGGCGAACCTTAATTTTGGAGTGAAGCTCAATGATGCCTGTCTGATAAGCCATCATAACTTCGTCAACATCACGGAATACCTTTCCTTCGCCTCTCTCACCGTCCTTATCAAGTGTAAGGTAGTAAGAACCGAGGATCATATCCTGTGTAGGAACTGTAACAGGCTGACCGTCTGATGGTTTGAGGAGGTTGCCTGCTGCGAGCATAAGGAATCTTGCCTCTGCCTGAGCCTCAGCTGAAAGAGGTACATGGACAGCCATCTGGTCGCCGTCGAAGTCGGCGTTGTAAGCTGTACAAGCAAGTGGGTGAAGTTTAAGAGCACGACCCTCAACAAGAACAGGCTCGAATGCCTGAATACCAAGACGGTGAAGTGTTGGAGCACGGTTGAGGAGAACAGGGTGTCCCTTGATTACAACTTCAAGTGCATCCCAAACATTATCCTTTGCACGCTCAACAGCTTTTCTTGCTGATTTGATATTCTGCTCTGCTTTAGTTTCAACAAGGCGCTTCATAACGAACGGCTTGAAGAGTTCAAGTGCCATTTCCTTAGGAAGACCGCACTGATACATTTTGAGTTCAGGTCCAACAACGATAACCGAACGGCCTGAGTAGTCAACACGCTTACCGAGAAGGTTCTGACGGAAACGGCCCTGCTTACCTTTAAGCATATCGGAAAGTGACTTGAGGGCACGGTTGTTAGGTCCTGTAACAGGTCTGCCTCTTCTGCCGTTGTCGATGAGTGCGTCAACGGATTCCTGAAGCATTCTCTTCTCGTTGCGGATGATGATTTCAGGTGCGTTAAGCTCAAGGAGCTTTTTAAGTCTGTTGTTACGGTTGATAACTCGGCGATAGAGGTCGTTAAGGTCACTTGTTGCAAAACGGCCACCGTCAAGCTGAACCATAGGACGGATATCCGGCGGAATTACCGGAACAACATCGAGAATCATCCACTCAGGACGGTTGCCCGACATTCTGAAGCTTTCAACAACATCAAGTCTTTTAAGGAGTCTTACTCTTTTCTGACCCGATGCAGTTTCGAGTTCCTGTTTAAGTGAAGCGGAGAGAGCCTCAAGGTCAATCTCAGCAAGGAGCTTTTTGATTGCCTCGGCACCCATACCTGCCTCAAAGTCGTTCTCATACTTCTCACGCATATCATTGTACTCACCCTCGGTAAGACACTGATACTTTGCAAGGTCACGGCAGTCGCCGGGATCTGTTACGATGTACTGTGAGAAATAGAGTACATTCTCCAAAAGCTTTGGAGAAATATCAAGCATAAGGGCGATTCTTGAAGGAATACCCTTGAAATACCAGATGTGTGACACAGGAGCGGCAAGCTCAATGTGTCCCATACGCTCTCTTCTGACCTTTGAACGGGTTACTTCAACACCGCAACGGTCACAGATTTTACCCTTAAAACGGATTCTCTTGTATTTACCGCAGTGACATTCCCAGTCCTTTGTCGGTCCGAAAATGCGTTCGCAGAACAAGCCGTCTCTTTCAGGCTTGAGAGTACGATAGTTAATTGTCTCGGGCTTTTTAACTTCGCCGTAAGACCATTCTCTCATCTGCTCAGGAGAAGCAAGTCCGATTTTAATTGAGTCAAAAACATTATTATCTATCATTGCATTTCCTCCTTACATATCGTCACTGCCAAAGTCATCGCTGTAATCATCTGATGTGTAGCTGTCCTCTTCAACATCGGCAAGTGAATCGTCAAACATATTGCCTTCTTCGCCGCCCTCGTCAAGAGTGTAGCCGTCCATTGATGTCATTACATGGTCTTCTTCAAATTCCGGATTTGTTGCATCAACAATATCCTCGTCCTCATCAAACTTCTGCTTAATGTCAATTTCTTCACCGTCAGAGTTAAGAACACGAACATCAAGTGAAAGTGACTGGAGTTCCTTGATAAGAACTCTGAATGACTCAGGAATACCCGGAGCAGGAATATTCTGACCTTTAACGATAGCCTCGTAGGTCTTAACACGGCCGACAACATCGTCCGACTTAACTGTAAGAATTTCCTGAAGTGTATAAGCAGCGCCGTAAGCCTCAAGTGCCCAAACTTCCATCTCACCGAAACGCTGACCGCCGAACTGAGCTTTACCGCCGAGTGGCTGCTGTGTAACGAGAGAGTAAGGACCTGTGCTTCTTGCGTGGATTTTTTCATCAACGAGGTGATGGAGCTTGAGGTAGTACATATAACCTACTGTTACAGGGTTGTCGAAACGCTCGCCTGTACGGCCGTCAACAAGCCATGTCTTACCGTCTTCGCTGTAACCTGCGTCTTTAAGACACTGGAAAATGTCCTGCTCATGAGCGCCGTCAAATACAGGAGTCATAATCTTCCAGCCAAGTGCCTTTGCGGCATAACC
>CACXEX010000137.1 GCA_902766775.1 uncultured Ruminococcus sp.
AACTTCTTCATTTAAACCTAGGTTAAGGATTGTATCCATCATACCTGGCATTGAAGCACGGGCACCTGAACGAACTGAAACGAGGAGAGGGTTCTCCTTGTCGCCGAACTTCTTGCCTGTGATCTCTTCCATCTTCTCGATGTACTCGTTGATCTGGCCCTGGATTTCAGCGTTGATTTCTCTGCCGTCCTCATAGTACTGAGTACAAGCTTCTGTTGTAATTGTGAAGCCCTGTGGTACAGGAAGGCCAAGACCTGTCATTTCTGCAAGGTTGGCACCCTTACCGCCGAGGAGCTCACGCATGTTAGCATTACCTTCTGTAAAAAGGTAAACCCATTTGTTTGCCATAACTGGTAATCCTCCTAAAAAATAAATTAAGATATACGGCTGTGGCAGACTTACCCCTTGGTAAAACCTGCCTGCTTGTATAAGCCTATCGAATATTATAACAAACTTTGGTCAAAATAGCTATATTTTTTTCAAATTTTTTTCTTATAAAAAACGGGTTTTATTTTCATCAATATTGTATAAATCGTTTAAAATGCCTTTTTTTGCCCGATTTTTGTAATTTTCTCTTGAAATTTGTAATTTTTGTGAGATAATATTATGGTATGGACGAGTGTCTTGTGGCAGAAATGTTTATAGCTATGTTGTTCTGTCGCAGGGAAAAGGAGAAAAAATGAAGAATTGTGCCGTTATCCTCGCAGGCGGCGAGGGCAAAAGAATGAAATCCGACAAGCCGAAAACATTGTCGGAGGTACTCGGCAAGCCGATGCTCTATTGGGTTATGTCGGCTTTAAGAAAAGCGGGCATTGACGACATCTGTGTTGTCAAGGGCTTTAAAAAAGAGTGTATCGAGGATTATCTTTCCACCCTCGATTTTTCCGTTGAAAGCGTGTTTCAGGCAGAAAGACTCGGAACAGGCCACGCTGTGATGATGGCAAAAGACTTTCTTAAAAAGCACAGCGGCAATGTTGTTATTCTCAACGGTGACGCTCCGTTTATGGACAGCAAGACTATTGAGGATTCCTTAAAGGCTCACATCGAAAACGGTTGTGCCGCAACGGTTATTTCCGCAAAGGTTGACGATCCCACAGGCTACGGAAGAATTGTCCGTGACGAAAACGGAAACCTGCGTGCAATTGTTGAGCAGAAGGACGCCGATGAGGAAACTCTCAAAATAAATGAAGTAAACTCGGGCGGTTTCTGGTTTGACTGTCAGCTCCTTCTTTCGGTTCTCGACAGAATCAAGTCGGATAACAGCGCAAAAGAATATTATCTTCCAGATGCAATCAAGCTTTTGCTTGAGGACGGAAGAAAGGTCGGAGCATTCACGGCTCAGTGCAGTGACACGGTTTTGGGTGCAAACGATCCGGCTCAGCTTGAACAGCTTAATGAAATTGCAAAGGCAAAGGGTTACAGCTGTTAATTACTCAGTTAATCATTGGTAAACATATACTACACACATTAAAATTCAAAGGAGTTATTGCAATGAATTTTCACGGTAAGGACATTAAAATTTTCACCGGCAGTTCAAATGTTGATGTAGCTCAGGGAATTGCAGGCTGTCTTGGTCTGCCGCTTGGTAAGAGTGACTGTACACAGTTCTCAGACGGCGAAATCTCTGTTTCTCTTCACGAATCTGTTCGTGGTAGCGACTGCTTTATTGTTCAGTCAACATGCGCTCCCGTCAACGACAATCTTATGGAAATGCTCATAATGATTGATGCCATGAAGCGTGCATCTGCTGCAAGAATCACAGTTGTTATGCCATACTTCGGCTATGCAAGACAGGACAGAAAAGCTAAGGCAAGAGATCCGATCTCAGCTAAGCTTTGTGCAGACATCATCACCTGTGCAGGTGCTGACCGTGTGCTTACAATGGATCTTCACGCAAATCAGATTCAGGGTTTCTTCAACATTCCTGTTGACCACCTTCAGGGTGCATCTCTCCTTGCTAACCATATGAGAGAGAAAATCGGCGGCAACAATGATGATTATATCGTTGTTTCTCCTGACCTCGGTTCTGTAACCCGTTCAAGAAACTTCGCATCAAAAATCGGCACAGGTCTTGCTATTATCGACAAGAGAAGACCAAAGGCTAATGTTTGTGAGGTTATGAACATCATCGGTGACGCTAAGGGTAAGAAGGTTATCCTCGTTGACGATATGATCGACACAGCAGGTACTCTCTGCAACGCCGCTAACGCTATTGTTGAAAAGGGCGGTGCAACAGAGGTTTACGCTTGTGCTACTCACGCAGTTCTTTCAGGTCCTGCAATCGAGAGAATCCAGAACAGCGCAATCAAGGAAGTTGTTCTTCTTGACACAATTCCTGTTCCGAAGGAAAAGATGATTGACAAGTTCACAATTCTTCCTGTTGCTCCTACATTTGCAGAGGCTATTGCAAGAATTTACAACGACAAGCCATTCACAGCTGCTTTCGGTTGATAGGCGAACAATTTAATTATGTGATTAAACAGGCGGGTTTTAACTAACCCGCCATTTCGCTGTTTTACTGCAAATTTTTCATAAGTGAAAATGTATAATGTAATAATGAATTCTATATTTATAAGGATATAAGGAAAACGGATATGTTCGGAAAAAATAAATCAACGGGATCAATTGAGTACATTGTAGTGGGACTCGGCAATCCCGACAGAAAATACGAAAATACTCGTCACAACGCAGGCTGGCTTGCAATTGACCACATTGCCGACAAGCTCGGTTGTGATGTGAACAAAATAAAATACAAAAGTTTTATCGGCACTTGCACTGTAAACGGTGCAAAGGTTATGCTGATGAAACCCACAACATATATGAACAACAGCGGTCAGGCAGTTGTTGAGGCGATGAATTTTTACAAAATTCCTCCCGAAAATATCATTGTAATTTTTGACGATATCTCGCTTGACGTCGGAAAAATGCGTATCCGTTCAAAGGGCAGTGACGGCGGTCAAAGGGGAATGCGCAGTATCATCTATCTCAGCGGCAGTGACAAATTCCCCCGCATCAAGGTTGGCATAGGCGCAAAGCCAAATCCCGACTGGGACCTTGCCGACTGGGTGCTTTCAAAGTTCACTCCCGATGAAATGAAAAAGCTTGATGAAATTTTTGACAATGCCGGAAAAGCAATCGAGCTGATTATTGACGGCAAAACCGACCGTGCTATGAATTTGTTCAACTGAAAAGGACAAAGAAATGAATAATCTCAACTTTCTTGTTGATGTTCTGAAAGAATCACCCGTTTTCAAAACGCTTGAAAAGAATGTCAAGCCGGGCAGAACGGTCTGTGCGTCGGGACTTTCAACAATTAACAAATCGAATATTATCTATGCGCTGTGCCGCCTTAAAGGTATCACGGCATTTTGTCTTGCATCCGATGAAAAAGAGGCTCAAACCCTGTGCAACGACCTTTCGTGTATGGGACTGCGTGCCTATGTTTATCCGGTGCGTGACTTCAACTTTCTCGACTTTCAGAGCCGTTCACACGAGTACGAACACGCAAGACTCAAAGTTTTGCTCAAACTTCTCAACCACGAATGTGATGTTGCAATTGCGTGTGTTGATGCGGCGGCTCAGCTCACCGTTCCGAGAAATGTGCTTGAACAGTCGGTCATCGAGTTTGAAGAGGGCAAGGAACTCTCGCTTGAAAAGGCGACAAAGGCGCTTACTTTGCTCGGCTATGAACGCTTTGATGCGGTAGAGGGCAGCGGTCAGTTCTCGCTCCGTGGCGGTATTCTTGATTTCTTTATGCCCGACAGCGACTACCCCGTAAGATGTGAATTCTGGGGCGATGAAATTACCGACCTCAGCTATTTTGATATTGAAACTCAGAGAAGATTCAAAAAGGCTGACAAAATCACGCTTTCACCCTCAACCGAAATTGTAATTGAGGACAGAGCCGCCCTCGCCGACAAAATTGAACATAAGGCAAAACTTCTCCGTTCCAAGAACAGCGCCAAGGCTAAGGAGAAACTTTTCTCAGAAGCAGAGCTTATCCGCAGCGGTGCAATGATTGCCAATGCGGACAAATTTATAAATCAGATTTATGATAAGCCGGAATCGCTTTTTGATTATCTCGACAGAAACACCCTTGTTTTTGCCTCTGAATTTACCGCAATTCAAGAGCGAGGAAAGTCGATGGACTTTATAAGCAACGAAACCCTCACACAGGGTTTTGAGGACGGAACCCTTTGCAGAGGTTTTGACCGCTTTGCGCTCACTTTCAACGAATGTACGGAGTTTTTGCAGAACCACGGCACAATCGTCCTTGAAAATTTTGTTCACGGAAGTATGCCGCTTAAATTGTCGGAAATCATCAGCTTTTCAACAAAACAGCTTTCGGCATGGGGCGGTTCTTATAAACAGCTTAAAGAAGATGTTGACGGACTTTTTACTCCCGAAAGCAGAGGTGTTATCTTTGCCGGAACAGAGAGAGCCGCCAAAAATCTCTGCGATACCTTTAACGCAGACGGAATAAAGGCTGTTTACAGCGAGGGTGCGGATAAGATTTCAAAGGGCGAACTGCTCGTTATGCAGGGCGCTTTGAGTGCGGGCTTTGAGTATCCGTCACAAAAGTTTTTTGCAATAACCTACAGTCAGGTTTCGTACCGTCCCGAAAAGTCCAAAAAGAAGAAGAAAAAGACGGGACAGGAAATTTACAGCCTTTCCGAACTTGCCCCCGGTGATTATGTTGTACACAATGTTCACGGTATCGGTGTGTTCGGCGGTATAAGAAAAATTGATACCCACGGTGTTGTAAAGGACTATATCAAGATTGACTACGCAAAGGGCGATGTGCTTTATGTGCCTGTCACACAGCTTGATATGGTTGCAAAATATATCGGTCCGAAAGAGGATTCAAGGGTTAAGCTTAACCGACTCGGTTCGGGCGATTGGCAAAAGGCAAAGGCAAGGGTTAAGACCTCTGTCAAGGACATTGCCAAGGAGCTTATCGAACTCTATTCTCAGCGTATGAAAGCCAAGGGTTATGCCTTTTCGGCTGATAACGAGTGGCAGAGAGATTTTGAACTCAGTTTTGAATATGACGAAACTCCCGACCAGTTGCGTTGCTGTGAGGAAATCAAGCACGATATGATGCGTTCGTCACCAATGGACAGACTTCTCTGCGGTGATGTTGGATTCGGCAAAACAGAGGTTGCCCTCCGTGCCGCCTTCAAATGTATTGCCGATTCAAAGCAATGCGCATTG
>CACXEX010000138.1 GCA_902766775.1 uncultured Ruminococcus sp.
CGTGAAT
The DNA here is from genome assembly GCA_902766775.1 of uncultured Ruminococcus sp. Taxonomy (GTDB): domain Bacteria; phylum Bacillota; class Clostridia; order Oscillospirales; family Acutalibacteraceae; genus Ruminococcoides. The sequence continues at coordinate 8 of CACXEX010000138.1, forward strand.
TTCCGCGATAATTTCGCCTTTTTCAAGCTTGTCACCGTCGTGCTTATAAACCTTTGCCTCAAAACCGTTTGGCTGAAGAATTTCAAACACACGGAGTGCTACTTCAATACCGCAAAGAACGCCTGAGCTTTTTGCAAGAAAAATTGCCGTGTTTTCCTGATTTTCGTCAATAAGATAATCTGTTGTTGTGTCAAGATAGTTGATATCCTCAAGCAATGCGGTTTTGATAAGATTGTCAACATAAATGCTGTTAAGTGTCATCAGTCTGTACCCTCCATAATTTCGTCAAAAATGATACTTGCAACAATTGCCGCACTTCTTGCCTCAACAAGGTCGGAATTGATCTCATACCTTTCTGCAAACAATTCACTCATAATCTCGTGAACCTGCTTACTGCTTTCTTCGTATTTTTCAGGCTTTGGAAGAACAAAATATGCGTCCTGCAAAATCTCTCTGATTTTTGAACGGCAGCCGTGTGGCATAGGCTTGCCCTCAACCGGACGATAAATCGGCTCTTCGCCAAGAGTTCTTCTGCCGAATTTATTGATTTTGTCCGTAATATCAAGAGCGGCTGTTCTTGAATAAACAAGTGCCTCAAGAAGTGAGTTACTTGCAAGACGGTTTGCACCGTGAACGCCTGTGTGTGAACACTCGCCTGCGGCATACAAACCCTCAACCGTTGTGCGTGAATGAAGGTCAACATCAATACCGCCCATAAGGTAATGCTGACACGGGAATACAGGGATTCTGTCCTTTGTAATGTCAACTCCCTCTTCAAGACATCTTTCGTAAATCATCGGGAAACGATTTCTTACAAATTCAGCCGGCTTGTGAGTTATGTCAAGATAGAAATTCTCGCTGTTTGTCTTGATTGATTCAAGCATAACCGCATTTGAAACAACATCTCTCGGAGCAAGCTCTCCCCTGCTGTCATAATTTGAGGCAAATCTCTCGCCGTTGCAGTTAAGAAGAACCGCACCCTCACCACGAACAGCTTCACTTATAAGGAAACGCTCTCTGTCCTTGTCAGCCGCAAATGCTGTTGGGTGGAACTGAATCCTTGAAAGATTTTTAATTTTTGCACCAAGCATATATGCAAAAGCAATGCCGTCACCTGTTGCGATTGCGGAGTTTGTTGTGTACTTATAAACTCTGCCGATACCGCCTGTTGCAAGCAAGCAGTAGTTACAACCGTAGTGAAGTTTTTCACCGTTTCTCAAAATGCTTATGTAAAAACCGTTCAGCACCTTGTCAATTGCATAAACAAGAGCATTGTCGCACACGGTAACATTTTTAAGCTGAGTAACCTTTGCGATAAGGCCGTCAACAATTGCCTTACCTGTTGAATCCTTATGGTGAACAATTCTGTTTCTGCTGTGACCTGCTTCAAGAGTTTTGCACATTGTGCCGTCTTCATTAAGGTCAAAATCAACACCAAGATCTTTGATTTTGAGAACATCGGACGGACCCTCTGTAACAAGTTTTTCAACAGCAGAAAGAGTATTTTTATACTTACCTGCAATCAATGTGTCTGTAATATGCAGTTTGTAGCTGTCGTGAACCGTATCGAGCACACACGCAACACCGCCCTGTGCAAGAGAGCTGTTTGAAAGCTGAAGTTCACGCTTTGAAACGAGCAGAATATTTACACTTTCAGGAAAATTAAGTGCGGCATAAAGTCCGGCTGCACCCGTACCTACGATTACAACATCAAATTTCTTATCCATTTCCAAGTTCCTTTGAAAAAATTTTATCTGTTTCACACGGCATCACACAGAATACCGTTTACAAATTTGTACCTGTATATTATACTACTAATTGTAAGATTAGTAAATACAGTAAATAATTTTGAAAGGGCGATTTTATGGCTGAAAATACAATTCCAAATGATCCGATGATACTTTTAAGCTTTGTTAATACAAAGTTGCGTGATTTCTATCCAAGCCTTGATAAAATGTGTGACGATCTCGGCTGCAGTAAAGAAGAAATTGAAAGCAAACTTTCTGCAATTGACTACAAATACAACGCAGAACTTAATAAATTTGTCTGATTGCAAAGGAAAGTCCGTTTTATCGTACAGCTCATTTGATATGATTAACATATAGGATA
>CACXEX010000139.1 GCA_902766775.1 uncultured Ruminococcus sp.
TATGCTGTGTGACTTCTACGAATTTACAATGTCAAACGGCTATTTTAAAAACGGTTTTTATAAAAAGAATGTCTATTTTGATGTGTTTTTCCGCAAAGTTCCCGACAACGGCGGTTTTGCGATTATGGCAGGTCTTGAACAGGCTATTGAGTACATCAAGGAACTTCATTTTGAAGATGAGGACATTGAGTATCTCAAGAGCAAGGGCATTTTTGACGAGCAGTTTCTTGAGTATTTGAGAAACTTCAAATTCAGCGGTGATGTTTATGCAATTCCTGAGGGAACTCCGATTTTCCCGAACGAGCCTGTTATGACAATCAAAGCTCCCGCAATTGAGGCTCAGCTTGTTGAAACATTCCTTCTCCTCACAATCAATCATCAGACGCTCATAGCGACAAAGGCTAACAGAATTGTCCGTGCCGCACAGGGCAGAGCCGTGCTTGAATTCGGTTCTCGCCGTGCTCAGGGTGCGAGCGGTGCAGTTGACGGCGCAAGAGCCGCATATATCGGCGGCTGCAAGGGTACAGCCTGCACACTTACAGATGAACTTTACGGTGTTCCTGCCGGCGGTACAATGGCTCATTCTTGGGTTCAGATGTTTAACAGCGAATATGACGCTTTTAAGACTTACTGCGAGATGTACCCCGATAATCCTACTCTCCTCGTTGATACATACAACACTTTGAAGAGCGGTATCCCGAATGCCATTAAGGTGTTCAAGGAAGTTCTTCTTCCGCAGGGCAAGACTAAATGTGCTATCCGCCTTGACTCGGGCGACATTTCGTACCTTTCAAAGAAAGCGAGAAAAATGCTTGATGACGCAGGTCTTACGGAGTGCAAAATCACTGCTTCAAACGCACTTGACGAGTACCTTATCCGTGACCTTATGATGCAGGGTGCTCAGGTTGACACATTCGGTGTTGGTGAAAGACTTATCACTTCATCAAGTTCACCTGTATTCGGCGGTGTTTATAAGCTTGTTGCCGTTGAAAATGACGGCGGCGAAATTGTGCCGAAAATCAAGGTCAGCGAAAATACAACCAAGATTACAAATCCGCATTTCAAAAAGGTTTACCGCTATTTTGATAAGGACAGCGGCAAGGCTATTGCAGATGAACTTTGCATTTATGATGAGGTTGTTGACGATTCAAAGCCGAGAACAATTTTTGATCCGAATGCAATTTGGAAAACAAAAATGCTTGATAACTATACTGCAAAGGAACTCCTTGTGCCAATCTTCAAGAACGGCAAGTGCGTGTATGAGTCACCGTCAATCGAGGAAATCGCAACCTATTGCCGTGAGCAGATTGACCTTCTCTGGGACGAAGTTAAGCGTTTTGAAAATCCGCATAACTATTATGTTGACCTTTCAAGGAAACTCTATGATATCAAGGCTCTCTTGCTCAATATCTATGAAAAGTGATTTTTGATTGATTTTTGATTAAAATTTGAAAATTGAAAAGTAAAATTTACGGTCGGGTAGTTTGTCTATCCGACTGTTTTTTATATTAGTTAAATTTAATTATGCACAGGGTGGATAATGGGACAGTGGTTTTTGATATAATTTAATTATTAAAATAGCCGAATAGCCAAAGGAGATAAGCTTATGATACTTACATACGGTTATGTATATGATTTACACGAAAAAATAATATACACTTCAAAGCCGAATGATATGCAGACAATAAGCGTTGTTCAGGCATATTTGCGTAATTGTTTATCCTCAAATAAAAATGCAAAAAAGGAAGAAAATCAGATTAACTTTAGCATAAAATCCGAAAGATACGGCATAGATGTCAATGAATTGTCCGAGAATGTTTTTGAAGTTATCGACAGCCTTCAGAATTTAAACGGTTTTGAAATTGAACTGTTTGCAGAATGTCAGGAACTTGAAACTGAGGTAAAATTCTTTATCGGTTCAAGAGAAATAACAGGTTGCCGTGACTTGTTCTATGTATTCAGAAATTCATCTGATACAAACATTAAATATGCAAAAGCGGTGTTTGACCCTTTTGCAAAGTATAAAATGGATGGACTTGCTCTTGAATATATAAATGAGGGGAAATTCTATCGCAACGGTTTTGAGGCTTGTGAAATTCCTTTGGAGAAAGCTGATTGGAATTACAGCTTTTCTGATGAGGATGACTATGTGCATTTTGAAGTGGATTTCGATTTTGACAAATATCCCAAAGTATTGGATAAATTGCTTTCTGTCATTAAATATCATATTCCGAAAAAAGATTATAAAAGTATGTTGAAACTTTTTCGTGAAGGAAAAATAATTTGGGTTGAATTTGCACATCTTTATCCACGCAACTTTCGTGGAATGGTTATGTTTGCAAATGATGTGAACAGGGTGGTATCGAAAATAGATAAATCAGATAGGCTCGTGTTAAGTGTTGGTGATCCGAGTGACTATATCTTTTTGAATTGGAGAAAATTTGAGGGTGCATATATGAGAGTTACAGGTGATGACAGAAAAATTAAAACAGCATTTGTAAAATGTAATACTTAAGATGAAAGTCGTATGTGTATATCATAAATAAAAGGAAATAGTCGGGTAGTTTGTCTATCCGACTGTTTTTTCGTTAAGGCGATTGTTAATCAACAGTATCGGCAGTATAGCTTTCGTATAACCTCCTTGATTTATAATGTTTCATAGGTTGACAGAATGTCAAAATCTTTCTTTGTCTTAACGGTATCAACCGTATTCAGGTAGCTTTCAAACTTTGTCCCGAACAGCGTTTGAGGTCTGAGGTATTGTGCGTAATCACTCCCGAGCCACTCGTTGCACTTGATGTCAATTACTTTCTTAAAATCTTCAACAGTAAAACCTTCGTTAAGTCTTGCTTTAATAAGGCTTTGTGTTGCAGCTGTTGAACTGCGAAAATTCTTTCTTGCTTTAAAATTCAAATAGTCGATAATCTCCTTGATTTCGACAATATATTTATTATTATTTTTATTTATATTCTTTTGGGGTACACTATTGTGA
>CACXEX010000140.1 GCA_902766775.1 uncultured Ruminococcus sp.
GGCTAATTGGAAATCAGCCGATAGTCAAGCGGACTATTTACTTGACAATTATTATTATAGTCAAACATTCGGAAAAGTCAACAATTTCAGCAATAATTTTTTGTTCACAAATTTATTTTGGTGTCAGTTTTGCACAATTGTAGTGTGATATTTTTGTATAATATGCTTTATTTTTGCTTTTAAAGAAATATCTTTTTAACACAGTCTTGACATTTGATTGTATATTTTCAACAACTTATTTCTTTTTAAGCATTATATAACTGCTGTTTTTTACAAACTTAATTTATCAGGCATATTGAGATTTTGCTCATTTTAAGTTATAATCTATGTTATAAAGGCTGCTCCCCAAAAGGGTTGCAGGATTGCTACGATTTAATTTTTTAATAAAAGCAATCATATATATAAGAAAGGAATCATAAAATGCTTAACGATTTTTACAAACAGTTCAAAAGCGGAACAGACATACGAGGAGTTGCAAGTGAGGGTGTTGAGGGACAAAGCGTAAACCTTACTGACGATGTTGTTGCCGATATGGCAGACGGCTTTGTACTTTGGCTTTCTAAAAAGGTTTCAAAAAAGCCGAGCGAGCTTAAAATTTCCGTCGGCCGTGACAGCCGTATTTCAGGACCGCATATAATGAAAATTACGACCGAGCGTTTTAAGCGCTGCGGTGCAGAAGTTCTCTGCTGTCAGCTTGCGTCAACTCCGTCAATGTTTATGACAACAGTTGACCTTGGATGTGACGGCGCACTTCAGATTACTGCAAGCCACCATCCATTCAACAGAAACGGTCTTAAGTTCTTCACCCGTGATGGCGGTCTTGAAGGAAGCGACATTGAAGAAATTCTTCTCTATGCACAAAACGGTGAGCATCCCGAAGAATGTGATGGCGGAAGCATTACAGATGTTGACTATATGAGCGACTATGCAAAGGGACTTTGCGAGAAGATTAAAAAGGAAGTTAATGCAGAAGATTATGAGCACCCGCTCAAGGGCTTTAAGATTGTTGTTGACGCAGGCAACGGTGCAGGCGGATTTTATGCCGACAAGGTGCTTTCTGTTCTCGGAGCAGACACAACAGGCAGCCGTTACCTTGAGCCTGACGGAATGTTCCCGAACCATGTGCCGAACCCTGAGGCTAAAGAGGCAATGGATTCAATTTGTGAGGCTGTTAAAGAATCCGGTGCAGACCTCGGCGTAATCTTTGATACAGATGTTGACCGTGGCGGTGCTGTTGACAACAAAGGTAACGAAATAAACAGAAATAGACTCGTTGCCGTTGCGGCGGCAATTGCTCTTGAGGGCAATGACGGTGGTACGGTTGTTACAGACTCAATCACATCAAGCGGCCTTAAGCAGTTTATTGAAAATGACCTTGGCGGCAAGCACTACCGCTATCGCAGAGGCTATAAGAATGTTATCGACAAGGCTCTTGAACTCAATGCACAGGGCATTAACTGTCCGCTTGCAATTGAAACATCGGGCCACGCCGCAATGCGTGAAAACTACTTCCTCGATGACGGTGCATATCTCTGCACAAAAATTATTATCAAAGCCGCTCAGATGAGAAAAGAAGGCAAGGAACTTGACGAGCTTACCGCATCGCTCAAAGAACCGCTCGAAAGCACAGAAATCAGATATAAGATTCTTGAAAAAGATTTCAGAGCCTGCGGTGAAAAAATTATTGCCGACCTCACAAAGTATGCAGAGGAGCAGGACGGCTGGTGTGTTGCCGATGATAACCGTGAGGGCATCAGAGTTTCGTTTGACAAGGACAACGGCGACGGCTGGTTCTTGCTCAGACTTTCGGTTCATGACCCGATTATGCCGCTCAATGTTGAAAGCGACAGCGAAGGCGGTGTAAAAATCATCTGCGACAAGCTTGGTGAATTTTTAAAGACTACAACAGGTCTCGACCTCTGATATTAGAAAATTTTGCGTTTTTATTGATTTATATTGTCGCAACTACGGGTTGCAACCGAGAGTTGCGACAATGGAACCCGAAATGTATTGTTTTTCGGGGCAGGCAACCGATATAATTTTCTCACAAGGTAAAACCCGAAAACGATATTTGAGGAGGAAATTTTATGAACATTGAAACTGCCAACAGACTATTGCAGTACAGAAAAAAGATGAACTTAAGTCAGGAAGAACTTGCCGCAAGAATAGGTGTAAGCCGTCAGGCTGTATCAAAATGGGAGCGTGCAGAAGCATCGCCCGACACGGATAATCTTATTTTACTTGCCGACATCTACGGTGTATCGCTTGACGAATTGCTTAAAGGCGAAAAAGAAACCGAAAGTGAAACCCAGTCGGAAGAACCCGAAAATAATTCTGAAAACAATCCCGAAAATAATCCCGACAGCGACACAACATATAAGAAATCAGACAAGGTTTCGTTCAAACACGGAATCCATGTTGACTCAAAGGACGGCGATTCTGTTCACCTTAATTTCAGGGACGGAATCCATGTTCACAGCAAAGAGGGCGACAATGTTGATATTGGCTGGAACGGAATTCATGTTGAAGAAAACGGCAAAACAAAAGTCTATACAGACGAAAACGGAAATGTGATGTATGATGAAAGCATTGAAGAACATAAGCATTCAAAGTCACACCGTTTTTGGAAGCACTTTCCGTTTTATATAGTTGCAATTATCGGATTTCTCGTTTGGGGATTCAGCGGAGTATTGCTCGGTTGGGCACTCAGTTGGGTATGCTTTATGACAATTCCGCTCTACTACTCACTTGTTGACGCAATCTACAAACGCAAGCCGAGCCACTTTGCATATCCTGTACTTGTTGCGATTGTGTATATATTTTTCGGATTTCTCAACATTTGCGGCGGTTGGGCATTCGGTTGGGTTGCATTTTTAACAATTCCGATTTACTACGAAATCTGCAAGCTTTTCAAACACGAAAGAAAACATTCTAACGATTAAAATTGAATTAGAAACATACAAAAAACACGGCAGTTTTTATTAACTGCCGTGTTTGATTTTAGATAAAACAATTACAAATTTTATGGAATCATAACTGTGTCGGTTGTGTCAAGCTGTGAAGTTCTCATTGCAGGCTTGCAGAGTTCGATCTGTTTGCCGTCTTTGATAAAAAGCGGAACTTCGTTAAGAGCAACCTCAATATAATGAGTACCCTTGCTCATTTTTTCTGTTGTAATGCTTGTACCGCTGAGTTTTACAAAAGTCATATTCTCGGGGAGATAAACATATCTGCCGCCAACATTCTGCTCATAAACAGGGCAAATCATACATTCATCGCCGAGCATAAGCTGTGTTTCGCACTCACGAGCAATTTTATCATCGGGATAATCGAACGAGAGCGGTCTGAAAATCATATCATTCTCTTCGCTTGCCTTTTTGAATGTTCTGTAAAGGTACGGAATAAGTCTGTAACGAACTTCCACAATATTCTTGAAATCATCGCTGTTTTCAAAGCTGTAACACTCCTGATTTCTTGTGCCGAGAGCGGCATGGTTACGCATAAGCGGAGTGAACACACCGAGTGCAAGGAAACGGAGAACAAGGTCACGGGTTGCGTTCTCATTGAAACCGCCAAGGTCTGCACCGCAGTAGAGGAAACCGCACATATTTGCAGACGGGAGCATCTTGAGGTTAAGGAGAATGTGCGACCACCATGAGTGGTTGTCGCCAAACCAAATACCGCTTGAACGGTGAGCGCCTACATATGACGCACGGGAGAACATAAGAATCTTCTCCTTGCCAAATTCTTCTTCAAAATATTCGCCTGCGGCTTTTGTCATATTAGCGCCGTAGATGTTGTGAACCTTATCGTGACAAACCTGCTTGCCGTCAACTGTGTGGTAAATGCTTGAATAGTCCTCGGGACTGTTTGAAAGACCTGTGAATGTGTCCTTGAGTTCAAAGAATTTTGAAAGGTCAAGGTTCTGACCTTTGAGAGAAGCCGCCTTGTCAATTGCTTTGTTAAGACCTTTTACCGAATAGAAAATTGCCGGCTCGTTCATATCGTTCCAAAAACCGTCAATTCCCATATCTGTGAGGAACTTATATTTTGATCCGAACCACTTTCTTACATCGGGGCGGAGAAAATCCGGGAAACCAACAATACCGGGCCACACACCGCCTTCAAAGTCTGTGCCATCCTCGTTTTTGCAGAAATAGCCGTTCTTCTTGCCCTCTTCATATATATCGTAGCCGTCCTCTTTCTTAACGCCTGCGTCAATAATCGGAATGAGGTGGATTCCTTCTTCCCTTTTCTTTGAAACATAGTCCTTGAAATTCGGGAATTTTTCATCATCAATAGTGAAGTCCTTGTAACGCTCCATATAGTCGATGTCGAGATATACGCAGTCAAGCGGAATTCCTGCCTTGTTGTAGCCATCAACAACAGCGTCAACAGCCTCGGCATTGTGGTAGCTCCAACGGCTCTGCTGATAACCGAATGCCCAGAACGGCGGAACATAGCTTGTGCCGATTGACTTTCTGAACTCCTTTACGATTTCAAGCGGCTTTGTGCCGTCAATATAGTAGATGTCAAAATCTGTGCCGTCAATTGTGATAACGGTTTTGTTTGTAGTTGTGTAGCCGATGTCCCAACGGATTTTTGACGGAAAGTCGATAAAAATACCGAAAGTTTTTGAACCGCTGAGCATAAGGAAATTGTGAGCGGCATAGAGAGATGACTTTGTTTCTGTGTGGAACGGATCGTCACTGCAAAAACTGTTATACACCCAGCCACGCTTGTTGATTCCTCTCGGAGCTTCGCCGAGTCCGTAAACGATGTCGCTGTCTGCCATATCAAATTCAAAGACGAATTTGCCGTCTTTAAATTCGCCACCGAGCGGAAATTCCGCAATCGGCAGATCGTTAAACTTTTCAACAACAGCCTGTGTGTCAATCGGGTTGCCCGATGTAAACTTTTTAATCATTAAAGCACTTCCTTTTTCAAAATAATTTTCCGAACAGTCTGCAATATTTTGCAGACACGCACTTACAGATTTAGTATAACATTAATTAGGATTATTGCAATGGTAAAATTTGCTTTTGTATTATTTTATTTTTTGTACATTAAAAAAGCACCTTTACAAGCCTGTAAAGGTGCAAATTTTATTCTTTTACACTTTATCAATCAAAAATATCATTCTTGCTTTCTGACTTTCCGTCTTCGTAAATCTTGAGGTTTCCCGTATCATCACACACACCGAGAAAAACATCTTTGAGCCGTTTGCGGTTGTTGTCAAGCTGCTTTTTAAGCCATTCAAGATTAAAGCCCGATTCGGCAAGGTTTTTCTCAAGAATTTTTCCGTCCGTAATAACCACGGGTTCGGGACGGGTTTGGTGAACAATGATTTTTAAATCGTCGGGAGTTGCAGGCCGCTTTTTGTCCTTTGGCAGAACCGACAAGTCACCGTTCTGTTCAAGAAAAACGGTTTCGACATCATCAAGGCTGAAATATCCTTTTTCACGCATTCGTGTAAGAAATTCATTTATATCAATTTTGGCAACCGAAAAATTCTTTTTATAGAGCTTTCCCCTGTCAAAAATTACAATTGACTTGCCCGTTAAAAATCTTCGCAATAATGTTGACTTTTGCGAAAGCCACGAGCAAAGCATAATGATTATGACATACACAATGAGCGCCACAAGGCACGCCCAAAAGTCGGACATTTCGGTTGTTGCCATTTCCGCTGCAATTGAACCGATTGTGATTCCGTTGATGTAGTCAAACAGATTAAGGCTTGACATCTGCTTGTTGCCGATAAATTTTGACAGCAAGAACAATACTATAATTGAAACAGGTGCTGTGATTAACGCACGCAAAAAGTCCATAATATCCCCTCCGATAGGGTTATTATGGACTTTAAATTATGTTTTATTCTGCAAAATTACCAAGGCTTTACTGTGCCTGTGATTTCAGTAACGCTCTTGATTCCGTTTTTGTCGAGCCATTCGTTCATACCGTCTGCAATCTTAATCGGAGCATACGGATCTGTAAAGAGAACTGTACCGATTTGAAGTGCAGTTGCACCTGCCATCATCATCTCAATTGCATCCTGCCAGCTTGAAATACCGCCCATACCGATAATCGGAATTTTAACTGCGTTTGCAACCTGCCAAACCATTCTTACGGCAACAGGGAAAATTGCAGGGCCGCTCATTCCGCCTGTGTTGTTGCGGATAATCGGTCTACGTGAGTTGATGTCAATACGCATACCTGTGAGTGTGTTAATCATTGAAATTGCGTCTGCACCGTTTGCCTCTGCCGACTGTGCAATTGATGCGATATCGGTAACATTCGGGCTGAGCTTTACGATAAGCGGCTTTTTGCAATACTTTTTAACAGCCGCAGTAATTGCACCAACGGATTCGCAGCTTGTACCGAACTGCACACCACCGCTCTTAACATTCGGACATGAGATGTTGAGTTCAATCATATCAACATCAGTTTCGCTGAGTTTCTCGGCCATTGCACAATAATCTTCGGGAGTGTTGCCGGCAATGTTTGCAATGATAACTGTGTTCTGCTTTTTGAGCCACGGCAAATCCTCATTGATGAAAACATCAACACCGGGGTTCTGAAGTCCTACTGCATTGAGAATACCCGAAGGAGTTTCGGCTACTCTCGGAACGGGGTTGCCGTCACGGCGGGTAAGTGTGATACCCTTGCATGAAATACCGCCGAGCTTTTCAAGCGGATAAAGTTCTGAAAATTCCATACCGAAACCGAATGTTCCCGATGCGGCAATAAGAGGGTTGTTAAATTCCACTCCGCAAACTTTTACAGATAAATCAGCCATTGAAAACTACCTCCTCAGCGTTAAATACGGGGCCGTTTTTGCAGACATGCTGCATAATTTCTTCACCGTTTTTTCTGACCTTTACGGCACACACAAGACACGCACCGATTCCGCAAGCCATTCTCTCTTCAAGAGAAATCTGGCACGGCTTGCCCGCCTCTTTGCAAACAGCCGCAATAGCCTTGAGCATTGGTGTTGGACCGCAAGCACAAACCTCGTCAACCTCAGCGATTTTTTCTTTGAGAACATCTGTTACAAAACCGTGAATACCTGCACTGCCGTCATCTGTTGTCAGCACAAGTTCTGCGCCCGCATTCTTGAAATCGTCCTGTAAAATAATAAGGTCTTTGTTTCTGAAACCTGTGATAACAAGCGGATTTTCGCACTGCTTTGCTGTGTAGAGCATTGGCGGAACGCCTATACCGCCGCCGATAAGGCAATAACGCTTGCCTTTTTCAATCTTAAAGCCGTTGCCGAGAGGAGCGAGAATGTCAACGCTTTCGCCCTTTTTCATCTCAGACATAATCTTTGTTCCCTCACCCTTTACCTGATAAACAAGGCGGAGAACACCGTTTTCGCTATCACAAACCGAAATAGGTCTGCGCAGAGTTTTTGAAGGCACATAAACATGAGCAAACTGTCCGCACTTTGCAAGCGGAGCAAGCTCGTCATTTTTTACCCTCATATCAAAAATGCCGTCTGCAATCTGTTCGTTTGACAAAAGTTCAAACTTTTGAACATCATACTTTTTCATAATATCATTCCTCATAATTTTTTATACTTCAGCTATAACTCTGCACGGAAGTCCTGTCATATCTGCATAGTTCATGGGATAAGTATTAATCTTTAGGTTTTCAAGATTAACAAGCGACTTCAGATTACAAAGATTTTCTACAATAAATACTCCTCTGTCAGCACAATACTGGTCTTTTGGAGTGTGTTCTTTACCTCTTCTTACTCCTGCAAAATCGACTCCGATAATAGATATTTTTTTGTTAAGCAACTGTTCAATAAGTTCATCTGAAAGCTGTGGGTGTTCGGTAAAATATTTTTTACTGCCGTACCCCTCATCTTCAACAAAGCCAGTGTAAAACGCTACGAACATATCGGAACTTACCTTTGACAAGTCAACATCACTGACATCTATATCACGATTTTTAACATTGCTTACATCAAATACCACTGCATCTCGTTGTGTATATTCAAGGGGGAATTCCTTGTTCATTACATCAAAATGAGTTCCGAGATGTCCCACAAGAGCTTTCTTTTCGTTGCCCTGTGCATCAGTAACCATTTTGGGCGTAATCTTGATAGTAATATCTTTTAACATTTTACTGTACCTCCTATAAAAGCAGACTGTTTACACACTTGTTTCAAGCGGAGTGCCTCTGCGTTTCATAAAATTTTTATAAAGAGCATATGCCGCATTGCCGGGTGCGTCGGGATAGAGTGTTTTTACAACATCTTCCGCTTTTGTCCACTCTGCCGAGTCAACCTCCTGTGAAAGCACAAGGTCGCTTTTGTGGGTTCTGCCGACATAGCAATGAATGAGCAAATCGCCCTTGTCAAACCACACCGTTCCGTCATACTCAAGGGAGTCAAGCGTTATTCCGACCTCCTCCTTAACCTCACGGACTGCGGTTTGTTCGGCGGTTTCACCGGGTGAAATATAACCCGAAACAAGGGTTGTGTAGATGTCGGAAATGTAGCCCTGTCTAAGCAAAACAATCTCGTCAAATTCGTTTGCAACGAGCACCATTGCGGAGCTTGCAAACGAATCAAACCAATACTTATTGCACTCGTTACAGAACGGCACTTTGCCGTCATCTCCGGCAAGTTTCATTATAAGTTTACTTCCGCATTGCGGACAAAATGAATATCTCATCACATCACCGTTAGTTCATATATTCAAGTTCAAGAGTAAGCACATTAAGGTTATCCTTGCGAACAGCATAGCAGGTTTGTGCAAGCATAGGCGAATTTGAGTTAACCTCGTTAGCCTTTGAAAGCCAATCGTAAAGATAGCCGTCATTCATCATTTCATCATACATATATTCAAAATCGGTGTTTTTATCAACAACAATGCTGAAATATTTATCACCGTTTTTTGCCGACTTTGCAAGAGCCTCTACAACATCATCTGCATTGTCAAGATCTGAAACAGTCGGGTATTTATAGTTAAAATAACTGTACTTTTCAGCCGTACACTTTGGCACATAAAAATTGCACCAAGACTCAACATTCTGAAATGATTGTGCGTCTACATCCGAATATTTCGGCGACAGGGTGTGATCTTCAAGCATAAGGCTGTCGGTAAGATTAAAGTAATCATTCTGTAAATAATCTTTTTCGCCGTCAGTATCATTCCATGTGACATCAATCTGATACCATTCGCCACCGATTTTAACGCAGTTCCAAGCGTGGTTGGTGTTGTCAACCGTACCCGAAACCATAACGCAGTCGATATTTGCCTTGTTGCACAAAAGCTGAAATGCTCTTGAGTAGCCCTCACACACGGCATTGCCGTCAACCAACGCACCGTAGGCATCGTTTTCGTTGCCCTTTATTTCATTAGTTTCTGCCGCTGCATCATCGTATTTGCAGTTATCAATTATGCAGTTGTTTATATACTCCTCTTTTTCAAAATCATTGCCTTCAGGCAAATCGTGAAGAATGTTGTCAATCTTATTTTCAAATTTATCTTTAGCCGTCAAAATTTCTGACGGAGCCATTGAATATTCAAATTCAACCGTAGTTGAATTATCTTTCACATAATACTTGCTTTCGTTTGTGAGCCAAAAAGTTTCTGGGTGGTCATTTTTATAAGCCTGCAAAGCCTGAGTAATCTGAAATTCATCAAGCAAACCGCTGACTGTAACCGTAGGTGCTCGTGAAGGGTCAATGCTGTCTGCAAGTTCTTTATACAACTCTTTTGCACAATCATCTGTAAGCGAATCATATGCGTAGTCTGTTTTTACATTGTTATGTTCAGAACTGTCAATGTCAGAGTCTGAATTGTTACTGCTGTCGTCAGAACCGTATGCAGCCGAACTGCTGTTATTCCCAAACAGTGAACACGAACAACCGAAAAATGCAACCGCACAAGTCATCAAACAAACTAAGGCAGTTTTATATATTTTCAAAAAATCATCTCAATTTTTGTTTTGGGTTATTTATTCAATATACAGAATACGGCAGCAGCCAAAGTGACTGTCGCCGTATAGATTTGTCGTATTCTATTTTACTTTATTTTCGCTTTGCAGTCAATGCAAAATTGAGCATTAAACTACTTTCCCACAACATGGGTATCACCGAAAACTTCGGCATAGGCATTATTCTCGAGAATCATTCTTGAAACGGTGAACAGGTTGTTGCATCTGTTATTGAGTTCGTCAATATCATCCTTGCCATTTGCACCCTTAAAAGCAGTGTATTCGCCTGTTGATGCGTTGTATTTTCCGTTCTGCGAAATCCAACTTCTGTCGGCAAACACAACGAACGGCGCTTTGTTTCCGAAAACATCAGTACCTGCCAACATTCTGCTGTCATATTCAAGACCGAGCATATTTGAAAGTGTGGGCAGAATATCAAGGCTTGAACAGTAGGTGTCAACCTTGACGGGTTCTTTCATTGAACCGCTCCACAACAGCCATGCGTTTTTGTACTGTTCAAAAGTTGTGTCAACCTCATGACCTGCAAGTTCGGACACACCGTCAAATTCATCAAGCGAATACGGATAATGGTCGTCTGTAAGGCAAATAAGGGTGTTATCAATCTTGCCTGCTTTTTCAAGTCTTGCAAGAAGATATTCCATTGCCTTGTCAAGTTCAATGTTTGCGGCAAGATAGCCCTTGACCTCATCGCTGTATTTCAGGTCTTTTACAAGGTCTGCGTTGCGTTCGCTCATTGTGTTGTAGGAATATCCGCCGTGACCGCTTACCGTCATATAATAAACGCTGAAACTGTCGGAATTTATGTAATCGTCAACGGTTTTCTGCATCATCTTGAGGTCGGAGTTCGGCCACACATTTTCGCCGAGGTCAAGACCTTTTCCGATTGCAGAGTAATCATAGCCGATGTTTGTTAGGTACTTGTCCCTGTCATAGTAATCATAAGTGTGATTGTGGTAAGCATTCACGGTTTTGTAGCCGAGTTTTCTGCTCTGCTCACCGAGAGTGAACGGAAAGCTGACATTATTTTCGGCTGATTTTGAAAAGCTCCACACACCCGATTTTGGAATCAAGCCTGTAAGATTTGCATATTCGCCATCGGTTGTGCTCACACCCCACGCAGGCGAATAGAAGTTCTCAAATTGGAATCCCTCGTTGTACATTTTGTAGAGCGTTGGAGTCAAATCCTTGTCGATTGCATACTGCGAAAAACTTTCGGCTGTAATGAAGATTATGTTATAGCCCCTGAACATACCCGTGTATTCATTGGTATAGCTCGGTTCTTCGCTGTCAAAATATTCATAAAGCGACTTTAATTCATCATTATTTGTACTCTTTGCAAGCTTTGAAAAATCAGCACTCATAGTCTGAGCTTTCTGCTCTGTTTTTGTAAATTCATCGGCAGTTGATTCTGCATTTTTCGGCTTGCTGTTTGTCCTTATATTGGTTCTGTAACCGAACATAAGGTGGCTTATGTCAAGCCTTTGCATTGTGTACAGTCCGTAGCGTTCACACACGGCAACCTGTTGCAACTCGCCGTAATA
>CACXEX010000141.1 GCA_902766775.1 uncultured Ruminococcus sp.
CTAAGATCGAGATTACATTCCCTGCTTCTGCTGAATATGCTCGTGTAGCTGTTCAGGAAGTTACAAGTGAGGGTACAGTAGTTGGCGACTTCAAGACTTCTGTATATGACAATGCAGGCGCAGCATATGAGGCTGTAAAGAACGCTACAACAACAGAAGAAATCACACCAAGCACAGACTACACAGTAACAATCGGTGACCTTAAGGGTAAAGATTCTCTTGGCGGCGGTGCTACAACTGGTGAAGCTAAGTACTACAAAGTTTTCGTATGGTTCGAAGGTCAGGATGTTGATTGTAACGATACAACAGCAGGCCAGGCAGTTCCTAACGTAACATTCACAGTAACTGGTGATACAGCAGGTCAGGTTTAATTTAATTTTTATATTTTAATGAACCAAACCTAAATTTCGCAAAATTCTAAATGCAATGGAGACCCCTTATGAAAAAAGTTATAAAAAGAATAGTAAACATAGTAATTGATATTATTGTAGTTTTGATTCTGGCAGTGTCGGTTTTAATCGTTACATTGTCATTAACTTCAAAATCATCAGGGGTCCCCAATATTTTCGGCGTTGCCCCCCTCAGTGTTCAGACAGGTTCAATGGAGGACACACTTAACCCCGGAGATTTAATTTTCAGTGAGGTTACAAACGATCCTTCATATGAATACAAAAAAGGCGACATTGTTACATTTTCCATTGACCTCAACGGTGAACAGTCATTGAACACCCACAGAATTATTGAGGTTATTAAGGATAAGGACATCACCTACTACAGAACACAGGGTGACAACAACCCAACACCCGATGATGAGCTTCAAACCTCATCAACGATTGTTGCCAAATACACAGGCACAAAAATCGGCGGTGTCGGAAACATTTTAAGCTTTATCAGAACTCAGCTTGGATTTTTCCTCTGCGTTCTGCTTCCGATGATTATCTTCTTTGTTTATGAGGCAATCCGTGTTGTTCTCAACATTATTGCTTATAACAAGGAAAAGGCTCTTGATCAGGCTAAGCTTGCGGTTGATTCTGCCGAGCTTACCGAAGAACAGAAAAAGAGAGCCATTGAGGAGTACCTCGCATCAATCGGAGAAAATCAGGACAAGGCGGAAAATGAGCCTGAAGTACAAACACCTGCTGACGGCAACAGCTCCGCTGAAAATTCCGATTAAGTTTTGACAAATTTGTCCCTAACGCACTGATAGCGTTTATTCGTAACGGTATATTTCTTTCTCAATCTCAAGGATTGGGAAAGAAATACAGTTACAATTGTACGACATTGTTATTGTTTAACTGCATTAACGGTTGTCAACCGTTTGTGTTCTGTTATCGATAACTCTGTAGAGGCGGATATTATCCGCCCCCTAAGAAACTGTTTGTTAAATCAACATTTCGATAGGTTTTTTTAATGTGTTCTTTTCACGAAGAAGATGAGAGTAGATTTTTTTAAGGAGACGAAGTACCGTGGATACAGTATTTAAATTTCTTTTTGAATTTCTCGGTCAGTTTTTTGGCTCGTTGTGGTCAATAATCACCGGGTTATTTGGCGGAGTAGGCAATGCCTTTGATTTCCCCGCTTATATTAACATTATCAATGCCTATACCACGGAGCTTGGCGGCCTTGCATGGGTAATTGCAATCATTGCCATTGTGCTTCTGGTTGCTGTGCTTGCGCTTTGCGTATGGCTTATTGTCGTCGCTGTAAAAAAGTTTATTCGTTCGCACAGAAGAAGAAAAGATACAGATTCGCTTGTAAAGGAAGTTCAGGCGCTCAATAAAGAGGTTATGCGACTCAATCTTGAAAAGGATAAGATCCTTTCGATGAAGGTTTCACAGATTGGTCTTAACCCCAACGAGATTGCAGAACTTACAGGCGAAGAAATCGAGTCTCTCAACAAAGGCGAAGAAGAGGATCATACAGGCGAAACACGTTTCTACAAGCTCTCTGAAATCGACCAGATTTGGGCAGATTATGTTCCGCCGGTTTATGACAACGATATTACACTTCCGGAATTCTGTGATCGTTTCAGACTCTTTGCTTGTTCACAGCTCGGACTTTACTACGATATTAAACTCATCAGACTTTTTGTTGCATCTTTTGCTTCAACAAGACTTATCATCCTTCAGGGTATTTCAGGTACAGGTAAAACTTCACTTGCTTATGCCTTTGGTAAATTCGTAAACAATCCGTCTATCGTTGCTTCTGTTCAGCCGTCGTGGCGTGACAGAACCGAACTTTTCGGCTACTTCAACGAATTCACAAAGAAGTTCAACGAAACAGAACTTCTCCGTGCAATGTATGAGGCATCATATAATGATAACATTTATGCGGTAATCCTCGATGAG
>CACXEX010000142.1 GCA_902766775.1 uncultured Ruminococcus sp.
AAATAACGAGCAATAGGAAGTGCATTTATGTGCGACGCATTGCGACTATATTTCAGACGGGAAGCCTTGCGACCGCCGCCTGTGGCGGATAAAGGGAGCAAAGCGCTGTCTGAAATAACGGGCAATAGGCAGTGCATTTATGCACAACGCATTGCGACTATATTTCAGACGGGCAAACACTGTTCACCCCTAAATAATTGCAGTTACTTTGTAACATTTATATAATATGACAGAAAATAAATTTTCAGTCTTTACTTGCGGGCGTCCAATGAACGCCCCTACAGTTTAGATAAACATATGCCATTACACGCTCGGGCAAAATAGGCTTTGCATAACGCAAACTATCTTCCCGAATTGGGTAGCGCCGTTGCGACTTTTTTAGTCAATTTTTTCATATTATACTTCTCAATTGTTAATACTTGTTTAATTTTATCAATCTGTTTTTCTTATGTCAATAATTGCAAAATAAATTTTGCATTCACGACAATATAGGCACACTTCACGAATATTTATTATTGCAAATGACAGCATAAAAGAGGACAGCCGACACACCTGAGTGCATCGGCTGTCTCCTCTATTTTATTCCTTCTATAAGTGGGGCATAAGCTGTATTAAATTTGTGTTTGGGTATTTATTACTTCAAATCAACGATGTTCATAATAAAACTTACAATCTGCATAAAGAGCCAGATTACTGAAAAGATAATTGAAAATGCCATTGTCCATTCGCATTTTGCGGATAC
Source organism: uncultured Ruminococcus sp. (assembly GCA_902766775.1). Lineage (GTDB taxonomy): Bacteria > Bacillota > Clostridia > Oscillospirales > Acutalibacteraceae > Ruminococcoides. The sequence continues at coordinate 743 of CACXEX010000142.1, forward strand.
ACCGTTTTCAATATTCTTGTGAATCTTGTCAATATCTGTAAAGATGAAGAGTGTTGCAACGATAATTCCGAGAACTGAAAGTGAAATGCTTACGAGGGGTGAGCTAAAAACAAGAGCTGTAACACCTGAAAGAGCCGGAATGAAGCTGCATGCTGCAACAAGAAGACTTGCAATAAGGAATGTTGCGAACAATACTGTAACAACTGATGCGAACTTACGGTTTACCTTGATAATACCTGTTCTGTAAACAAGGTTGATTGCTGCAAAAATTGCTACTGTAATAACAAGTGCAAGAAGAATTGCACTGCGATATTTTACAAGAATATCTGCAAGAGCAGTGTACATAAAACCAACGCTTGCGCAGAAGATTGAACCTGTTACCGGGGTGGTTTTCTTTGCAACGAATGCAATAATCGGAGCTACTACTACAAGAATGCTTGCAGATGCAAGTCCGAAAAGCTGTGCGGCATTTGCTATCATACCGTCAGAGTTAATAATCTGCTGCATCGGAAGTGCGTTGAGGAAAAGCTCAATCATTGCTCCAATGACAATTGCAATTACAAAAACAATTCCCTTTGCAATTACACCCTGAAACGATGCTCTTGTTCCGTCTGTATTCTGTGTCTTTTCAACTGAATTGATAAATGGATTTGATCCTTTTGTTTTGGTTGCTGTTGATGTTCTTGTCTGATTGTTTAATGTATTGAGTGTCATATAAATCACCTTTTTTTAAAATTAAATTCGGTATTGGTTTGTCATTTCCTTTACTGTGGTTACAGTATAACAGACAGACACGGACAAAACAGGGACAAAAATACGGACAAAATAAACTTTTTTAAAAATTTTTTAATTTTTTTGATTTTCCTTTTAAAAGAAAAACGGCTCGGACATTTCTGCCCGAACCGAATCAGTTACGAATATTATAATGAAAGCAAAATCTTACTGCCGATTACCATAATTGCCGAAACAATCATAATTACAACAGTTGTGATTATATGGTACTTGATTTTTGCACGAACCACTCCGACAAACTCACGAAGAAATGCATTCGGCCAAAAATACCATTTTGTTTTACTGCCGATACCGATTGCATTAAGTCCGGCGGTGTTTGCGTACATTCCACTCCTGAAAAGGTGGTAGCGTGTTGTGGCAAATGCGACCTTTGCATTAGGCATTTTCTCATCAATCAACTTTTTGGAGAACATCATATTTTCAAGAGTAGTTGTCGATTTGTTTTCAACAAGAATATCATTCTCGTCAATACCCTGTTCAACAAGGTAATTTTTGATTGCTTCACCTTCGGCAATAATTTCGTCACTGCCCTTACCGCCTGAAGGAACAAAAACACATCTTTTGCCTGTTTTTTCTTTCTGTTCCTTTACAAATTCAATAGCCTTATCGGCTCTGCCCTTTAAGAGAGGAAGAAGTGTTCCATCCTTTTTAAGACCGCAGCCGAGAATAATGACAAAATCTCTGTCATAAATCGGTTTTCTGAATGACGCCATAAGCGAACAGATACATGCTGCAAAGAAAATACAGTCAAAATATACTATTATAAGGCTAATAACGCTCTGTATAAAGCTTGACACAAGCATACTTCCCGTTGAAAAATCGCCGAAATGGTCATAAATAATATTGAGCAGACTTCCCGAAAACGGTGCAGCAAGATATACCATACCAAGGATTACACCGAGAATATTTCTCACGGTTCTTCCCTCATGAATAAGCAAAGACGCATTGCTTATTGAGATAAAGAAGAAAACAAGCGCAAGCAACGGAATGAGGCATACTACGATTGTACTTCCCGAATATACAACATCAAACAAAAATCCCATAAAGCCGAAACTATTTGACGAGGTAATGTATTTTCCGATTTGCACAACAAACGAAATTATCATAACCGAAAGGAATATAATCATTCCCACATACACCATATTCTTGTAACTGTACCAAGTCCTTTTAAAAGCAGCCCTTGTTGAGTGGATAAGCACAACAAGAATAAGCACCATATATACAAGTGAGGCAATTATAATGGTATTGCTTCCGTTAAAATCAAGTGTTGTGGTATTGATTATTGTATTAAACGAAGTTGTACGAAGTCTGAAACCGCTTTCAGCTGTTTCCTTTTTTCCGCCAACAGGGGTAAAATCATAGGTAATCGAAATATCAGTCATTCCCTTTTTTACTGAAGAAAAGGTTATTACGCCGTCTTTTACATTGTCAACCTTTACTATTCCGTCTTTTTCACAGGTTACCTTTACATTTTCAAAAGTGCCGTCATAATAGGTATCAATATGATATTCATATGTATTTCCCGACACGATGATATATGAGGTACAGCCTGCAAACAACAGCAGTCCTGTTACAATAAGCAAAATAACTTTTTTTCCGACAGTCATTATCTTCACCCAACCCAAAATTAGTTAATAAAATTATACACCATTTAAAATGAGATAACAAGTGACATTTGTGTATTATATACACCGTTTTCAAACAAAAACAGACTGTACCGTCAGATACAGTCTGTTGTAGTTAAAATTTATGATACACGCTCACAAATTACATAATAGCGGTCAAATCCGCCGTTGCCGTCACTTATGCAGGTGAACATTGTGAGCAAATCTCTGCCTTTTTGCAGATAGCAATCGCCCGATTCGTTCGGTTTGTTAACCTTTGTTTCAACCACCTTGTAATCAAGCGTATCCCAATAATTTGTGATTGATACTTTGTCACCGATTTTAAGATTTCTAAGGTTGTCAAAAAATATTCGTCCGATATAACCTGTGTGGCCTGCAAGAACAGTGTTTGTGTTCTTGCCGCCGATGGGAAGTGAAGTTGCGCTCATATGTGCCGCACCGTAGCTCATATTTACACTGTTTGCACCAAGATAAATCGGCAAACGCATATTTATCGTTTTGGCAGCAACATAGCCGTAAATGCCGTCACTTATGCCGTAATCTTCAAGATTGACGGCAGCCTGTGTGTAAGTGTCATCGCGGAGCATATCATACTGATTCTTTTCAAGCTTTTTGTTATATGCAACGCTGTCTTTGAAAAGTCGGTCGAGGTCAGCCTTGAAAAGAACAGGGTGTTTTGATGTACGCTTACCGTCCTTATCTACCTTATAGCCCTCTTTATCAACCTTGCCGTCTTTTACGGCCTGTTCAAACGAGCCTTTTTCAACAGTTTCGGCACGGGTGTCAAAACCGTCAGCCTCACCGTTTGAAATCTGTGTTCCGATAAAATTCGATATTGGAGGGAATGCGACGAGACCTATTCCGACAACAAGCATTGCTATTGCTACACCTGTAAGTATTTTTTTAAGCATCAGAATCACCACCTGAATCATTCTGATTTTCGTCAGCCGAGTCCTCTCTCAGCCGTTTTGCACCGTTCGATTTTTTATTTTTACGCTTGAGCAGGAAGATAACGACGAACACAACAATAGCAACAAAGCCGACGATTATTCCCGCAGCCACAACATAAGGAATCTTGTAACCGAGGAAGAATATGTATCCATTGTCAAATTTTGCAAGCGACACACCCGTTTCGTTGTACTGGGTATCGTCATAAGCCACACGCTTGCCACGCACAAGAAGTCTATGGGTGTTTACACCGTATGGGGTACAGGTGAGGAGCGTTACAAGGTCCTCGCCGTCAACAATTCGCAGAGAGTTGATTTCGGACGGGAGAACGACTTCAATCTGATCGACCTGATATTTCAGCGTTCTGTCAAGAATGTGGATATAGAACACATCCCCGACTTTCATATCTGTCAGATAGTCGAAAAAGGTTTCACCCGGAAAGCCCGAATGTGCGGAAATTACCGAATGAGTGCTTTTTCCGCCAACAGGGAGAGATGTATTCTGAAGATGTCCGGCACCTTTTGCAAGAATGTCCTCGTTTGTGCCGTGATAAATAGGGAGGTACACATTGATTTTAGGCACATCAATATATCCGATAAGACCGTCACCGTCAATGTTGAGTGTTTTCTCGTAATTTGCACCTATCTTTTCAAAAGCCTTTTCATCAAACGGGTCGGTAATCATCATATTGTTTGATAGGCTGTTGTTATACTTTGTGGCCTCTTTAAATAATTTTTCCGTTTTGACACTCGGAAGCTGGGCCACCCTATCGGTGTATTCCTTAACCTGACTTCGGCTTACAAAGTTATTAATTGCGGAACTGACAAGTGGATAACTCATTATGCCGATTCCCGCAACAAAAATCAATACTATTAATATAATTGCCAGCTTTCGTTTCATAAACAATTCCTTTTCTGCGTGATTTTATTCCATAAATATTATACTATATTTTGTTATTTATCGCAACCGCGTGTCGCAGTCCCTGTTCGTGAAGACAGTTTGCGTAATTTCAAAACATATTTCGCCCGAGCGTAACATTGCAATGACTTGTACGAGTCTGTAGGGGCGTATTTGCAGTATTTATAAAATTTGATTTAACAAATAATTTCTGCTGTTACTGATGGGCGAACACGGTTAACCCATACAAATGCGGTGTAACGCAGCCACCATAATTATTCAGTATTCATTAAATAAATATAAAAAATAGAATGGGGATGCGTTGCCGCATCCCCTGAAAATTACATATATTACAGATTTTAAGATAAAGATATTCGATTAATTATTTAGCTGCTTTCTTTCTCTTAAGAACAAAGAGGAGAACGCCTGCGCAAGCGATAAGAGCTGCACCGCCAACATAGAACATCATTGTACCCATACCACCTGTCTTAGGAACAGAAACAGGATAGTTAGGAACAGCGTTGTTACCGTCAACTGTTGTGTTACCAACAAATGTGTAAGCCTTGCTCTTGTCAATGCTTACTGTGTAAACTGAGCTGTTGAGGTTGTAACCTGAAGGAGCAGCTGTCTCTTTTGCATAGTAAGTTACATTAGCGTCAAACTTGAATGTTGTATTTGTGCCTTCGAGTACAAATGTAGCCTCACCGTTTGAACCTGTCTTTGCAACTACGTTCTTACCGTCAACTGTAAGAGCATTTTTGCCCTCAGCATCTGTGAAGATCTGGAATTCAGCATCAGCAAGCTTCTGAGTTGTATCGTCGCCGTTTACCTTAACAACCTTTACGCCGTATGTAAATACGTTAACTGTCTTACCTGGCTCATAGTTTGTTTCAGAATCGTTGCCGTAAACAAGACCGTCTGTGTTGGGGATAGCTGTGTTGAGCTTAGCATTTTCGTTTACATCAGCTGTGTAAGTAACAACAACTGTGTCAGAATTATAGAACTTCTCAGAAGCAAGTGTTGCAGGTGTAAGTACAATTGCGAATGTAGCAGTAGCCTCACCGTTCTTGCCTGTGTAAGCATAGTTCTTTTCTACTGAATAATCTGTGCCCTTTACAAGTGCATCACCTGTGCCGTCATACTTAACAACAACTGAACCTTCGTTAAATGTAAGGCCGTCATCCATTTTATCGACGATAGCATACTTTGTGAGCTGGTTGTCAATTGAACCTGCTGTTGAAGCTGTAAGTGTATATGTTACAGTCTTGTTGTTGTCACCAACATATGTCTTGTCAGCTGTCTTATCAACAGATACTGAGCTTGTTGAAACTTTTTCAGCAAGGTTGTGTTCTGTCTGGTCAACTGAAACATAGTTTGTACCATCAAAGTAAGGAAGTGAAGCGAGTGAGCTCTGAACACCTGTAACCTTAGCAGGCTTAGATGTACAATATACAAAGTAGAGACCAGGGTCTGTTACTGTTGCAGTTGCTTCTGTTACTGTTGAAGAGAAGCTGATTGTTGTAGCTGCTGTACCAAAAGCAGCCTTGTTTGTCTTATAAAGAGTATCGCAAGCATTGATGATATCCTGTGACTTTGAGTCAGACTGAGTCTCTTTTACTGCTGCTGCGATTGTATCATTGCTAATGATGTTTTTGTACTCACCTGTTGTGAGGTCGAGGTCTGCAATCTTGAAAAAGCTGAATGTGTAATCACCGACTTTGTCAGTATCAGCTGCATCAATAGCGAGTTTGTACTTTGCTGAATAGCTTTCTGCTGCACTTACAGAAAATGGAATCATAAGAGCAATCATCATTACTGCGAGAACAGCTGCAAAGATTTTCTTTGTAGTTTTCATTTTTACTTTCTCCTTTTGTGTTTGATTTAATATATGTAATTATATTCTAACCAAATGGTTAAACAAAGTTGGGGGTGGCTGCATGGCGGACACCGGCTAACAATGGTGTCCGTAGCAGTCAAAGAGGTTTTCTATGAAAGAAACATATGATTAAAAATCACTGTCTTTGATAGTATATTTATGCGGGCGGAAAGTTTGTAATTAAATCAAGCCTACCCGACCGTGACCTTATATAAACATAAGGCTCATTTTGATTTCAGAGTTTACTTTCTGTATCTTGCTCTGCGTCTTTTGCGACTTTTTCTGTCATAGATTGTGTAACCTACAAACATCGTTGCCGCAAGACCTGCAACCGACAGACCGAGAACAACATAACCGTTCATTCCGTCACCGCTTGCCTTAGGCATTGTAACAGGGCCGTCAACAAAATCATATGTAATATCGTAATGTCTTACACCGTCCTTAACAACAGGAAGTGTAAAGTACTGTTTTACATTAGTTGGGTTATAACCCTCTGACGGACTGAACTCGAACAGGCAGTAAACCTGTGGTGTTGCAACACCTGTCAAGAAGTTGTCACCGTTTTCGTTGTAAACAAGTTTGCCGTTCTGTTTAGTGAACTGGTAACCTGTCTGGAAAATTCTTACATTATTGAACTTGGCATCACCGTTTGAATCGGTAGTAGCCTTTGTCATATAGTTTGAATTGTTATACTTGGTAACAATGGTCTTGATATCATCATCAGTAAGAATGTCCGCCTCAGATACTTTTACAAGTGCGAACACCGTATTCTGAACTTTCTCACCGCCTGAACCGCTCTTTTTAACAGTTACAGAACCGTTTTTAGTGCGGTTTTCAAAAGCCGGAACAACTGTTGTACCCTGAGAATTATTAAAGTAGGATGCAAGTTCTGCGTCAGACTTGCTCTGTATATCGGATGTACGAACCTTTATATATCTCGGGCTGCCTACTGTACCGCCCTCCTGAAGTTCAACCTCAACAAGGTATGTGTATTCATCCATATTGAAGTCATCCGGAACAAGACCGTCAGCAAGAGACTCGGTAATCTTGAAACGATAAAGACCTGCATTTGTGTATGAAAGATCCTTAAATGTTACCTTACCGTTCTCATCAGGCTGATTTTCTGTTTTCTTAACACTTGCTGTACTGATTGTCATAATCTTGTTGCCATCAGTATCAACATTGCCGGAATCCATTGCTCCGAGTCCCTGAAGTGTATAAACGAAGCTTGTTCCGGTGTATTCATGACCGTTAAGCTCTTTCTTAATCGGGATAGTTGACGCTGTCGGGTTATGCTTGTTTACAAAGTCAAGCACATTTCCTGATTCGGCAAGAGTACCAACATAAGTACCGTTGAAATCCTGTGAACCGACTTTGTAAGGAACATAACCGGTCACTGTTTTTTCAGTAAGCTTATATGTAGTACCGACAGGAATATTGAGAAGTTTTACGGTGTCGCCCTTTCTCATTGTAAATGTACCGTCAGATGAAGTACGATAAACAGTTGAGGAATAACTGCTGGCACCTTTCTCCTTAATCTGATACTCAAGCGGATAGGTCTTGTAACTGTACTTTGAACCGTTACCGTCAAAATCGAGAGCAATTGCAAATGTAAACTGCTGATCGGTATCGTAATCGGTTGTACCGTCCTCGTCAACAACATCCTTTGAAATTTCAAGGGGTGCTGTTACTATCTTATTGGTATAGTCGAGCTGGAGCTGTGCATAAGCACTTTCATCACTCGGATCAACAAGTTTAAACGCTGAATTTGTTGTTGAACCATTCTTAATTGATGAACCCAGTCTGTTGTTTACGAGATTCCAATTTGTCGTATATTTAAGATTACTGCTGCCGGTTGATTCGTTCACCGTCATATTGCTGCCGGTTTTGAACGAGTTATCAAAGTCAGCCATATAATCATCTTTAAGTGTGAAACCACTGTTTGTAAGGGTTTCGCCGCTTGTGCTTCCGTCTGATGTTGTGAGCTTGTAGCTCTTGCCGGAAGTATCTCCGTTATTTTCATTGATTGTGTAATCAAAGTTTTCTTTTGCTTTGAGATCATCTGAAATTTCAGAAATGACATTGCCTGTGTCAAGTGTCTTTGTAACCTTGAGGTCATTGTTGGCAGGTGTCATTGTGAAGTTTACAGAGAAGTTAGACTCTGACTCACCACGCTCCATATAGAATACAACCATATGGTATGTCTTGTTCGGATCAAGCTGAACACCGTTGTTGATTTTCTTTGTAACGGTACCGAGATTCATCTGATGTGACTCGCCTGCGGTATATGAAGAACCGTTACCGTTCCACATATTACCGTAGAGATTTGAAAGTGAAAGGTCACCTGTAAGTTTACCGTCACTTACATTCTGCCACTTACAGAAAATAGCACCTGTGTTGCTTCCAAACTGTGACTGTTTAAACTTGTAAAAACCGTCTGATGTTGCGTACGGATGAACATACTTAGTTTCCGAACCCCATGTATAAATACAGAAATCTGTGTAATCACCTGTCTTAACCCAAATTTCATCACTCGGTACTGTGAGTGTTGTCGATGATGAAGTTGAGTAGTCGGCAAATACATTGTCAGCAGTTGCGGTCATTGTGTTAAAGTTGATTGAACCGCTTGCCTCTTTATGGTCACCGCCGAGGTCAAGAGCAAGCTCTGCGTCAGCGCC
>CACXEX010000143.1 GCA_902766775.1 uncultured Ruminococcus sp.
CAAAAATCATACTCTGCACGCAACCTACAATCTTCCCGAAACAAAGTCGGAAATGCTCAAAGACGCACCGCTTGCGGGAATTATGTATGAAAAGTCGCTTGACCCCGATATTCGTTCTTTAAGACAGACAATCATCTACGGACTTAAGGGCATAAGCGCCTACGGTCATCAGGCTCGTGAACTTGGCTATTTCAGCGATCAGGTTGACGATTTCTATATCACTGCACTTGAGGCGACAACGGACGATTCGCTCACGGTTGAAGAGCTTATCAGAATGACAATGAGAACGGGTGAAAATGCTCTTGAAGTTATGAAAAAACTTGATGAGGCGAACACTGAAACCTACGGCAATCCGTCACCGCACGCGGTTGATGTCCATATCAAAAAAGGTCCGTTCATCATTGTGTCGGGTCACGATTTGAAGGACCTCGAAATGCTCCTTGAACAGTCAAAGGGCAAGGGCGTAAATATTTATACCCACGGCGAAATGTTGCCGTGTCACGGATATGACGGGTTGAAAAAATATCCGCACCTTATTGGCAATTTCGGCGGTGCATGGCAGGATCAGCAAAAGAAGTTTGACAATATCCCGGGCTGTATTCTTATGACAACGAACTGTCTTATGCGGCCGAGAGATTCGTACAAAGACAGAATTTACAGCACAAATGTTGTCGGCTGGGAGGGCGTTAAGCATATCGGCAAAAAGGAAAACGGCGACAAGGATTTCAGCGAGATTATTCAGCAGGCAATCGAACTCGGTGGTTTTAAGGAAGATGTTGAACCGCACGAAATTCTTGTGGGATTCGGTCACCATGCAACGCTTTCATATGCCGATAAAATTGTTGAGGCTGTCAAGAGCGGAAAAGTCAGACACTTTTTCCTTATTGGCGGTTGTGACGGCGCAAGACCCGGCAGAAACTACTACACGGAATTTGCGGAAAATGTGCCGAAAGACTGCATAATTATGACGCTTGCCTGCGGAAAATATCGCTTTAACAAGCTTGAATTCGGCGATATTGACGGCTTGCCGAGATTACTCGATATCGGTCAATGCAACGATGTTTATTCCGCAATCTGCATTGCCGTTGCACTTGCAGATGCGTTTGATACAGATGTGAACGGCTTGCCTTTGTCGCTGATTGTTTCGTGGTATGAACAAAAAGCGGTTGCCGATTTGCTCGCACTTTTAAGCCTTGGAATAAAGAATATCTACCTTGGACCAACGCTGCCTGCATTTTTAAGCCCGAATGTGTTGCAGTATTTATCCGAAACCTTTGGTTTGCGCCCAATCAGCAATGCAGAAGATGACCTAAAAACTTGCCTTAAACAGAATGTTTAACGGAATATAGCCATTCTAAACCTGTATGGGCGTTCATTGGACGCCCATACAAAGAAAAACGGAGCAGACTGAAATTTGTCTGCTCCGTTTTTGTAAGAGATATTTATGAAAGTACTACTGGGTAATTTTTTCTGTTTCCTGTTCATCAATTTTTTCTGTATCTTGTTCTTCAATTTCTTCATCAAGTTCTTCTTCAATTTTCTTGATTTCATCGTCACGCCTTTTGCCTCTTGTGAAGTACGAGAACGGAGCTGAAATCAACATTGCTCCGTAGTATGTAATGAATCTCCACATAAGGATTGCAGGCTTGATTTTGCTTATTGTGCCGATTTTGAAGAATGAACCAAAGTACATTGTGAACGCAAGCTCCGCACCGCCCGATGCACCGGGGAGTGGAATAAGGTTTGCTGTAAACAGTACAAACGACTGAATACAGATTGAGTCATAGAACGAAAGTGTAGGCTGTCCTGCCGCTCTCGCAATCGGTGCCATACCAAATGAAACATATATAAGGTAAGGAATTGAAAGAATTAAAATTACCTGTAAAAATACGAGTGCATAAATTACAATAAGTCTTTTTGCACTTGAAAAAAGCTGCTTGTTAGTTTCGTGAAACATATCAACTTCTTTGTGAAGTCTGTCAACCTTTTTTTCGGGATTTTTAATAAACTTGAACTTTTTCATAATCTTATAAATAAGATTGATGAGCTTGTTTGTAACCTTATGGCTGAATGAAACAAGCAGGAACAAAGCTGTCATTGCAAGCTGAACAGTAAATCCGAAAATAATGAAAAGTGTTGACCAGATGTTTGTAAAAGCGTCACTGAAGTAGTTGAACCTTGTAATAACGGCAATAACGCTGACAGCGGTCATTACAATCTGATACACAATGAACTTCTGCGTCATACACGCCGAACCGAAACCTACGCTTATGTTCTTTTTTGACATAAGATAAAGCTGCATAGGTTGTCCGCCTGTACTTGACGGGGTGATTGCACTGAAAAATACTCCGACAAAGGCGACTTTCAGAGCCTCAATGAAACTGAAATCCTCATACTTCGACCGCACATAGATAAGCGTGACAAAAGCGTCAACAAGGATATTCAGATCATAAATCAGCAAAGCTGCAAGGATAATCAGCATATTGCAGCCGTCAGGCTTTTTGAGCAAGTCGATAAGTCCGTCCTCTGAAACAAAAAAGTAGATGATCAGATAAATCGAAATTGCCGCAACAGCAAGATTAAATATCAGCTTTCCACTGATTCTGAATTTTTTCTTTTCCAAATTAATCTTCTCCTGTGTGTTAAAAGTTGTTATTCAATTGTATTGGATTTTAAAATGCCACACCTGTGGCATTTGCGCATTTAGATATATCCTAATCATACTTTTTTTTAGGAAGAAAATCAACAACAAAATTGTAATAAATTGCCGACTGGGAAAATAAATTTACAAATTTATCACCTCATTCCATCAAAAATGTACTTATTAAAGTATTTGTGCATTTTGAAGTTGTAATTTTAAACTTGCACCCGCACCTCAGCTGTGATAGAATGGTAGGGAAATATGTGAATATCACGAGAAAAATAAACAACGGAGTGAACTTATGGACTTTTTTAATGCGAATCTTTTTAACTGGTACGGACTTGCCTTTGCGGTTGTATTGCTCGTGCCTGACATAATATATATGAAAAGTCACAGAATCGACAGGACGATTTTTGACAACAGGGCTATGCTTTACATAGAAAGAATCGGAAAATATTGCAGTATTTTCCTTATGGCAATAAACATAGGTGTGCTTGAGGGCGGCTTTACAAAGCCGATTATGGAAACATTTTGGCTTATTGCAACCTGTATCCTGACAGTTTTGGCGCTTGTACTCTGGTTTTTATGCTTTAACAGATTTTCAAAACTGTGGGCGTATCTTCTCACAGTTGTTACGGCGATTATTTTTATGATGAGCGGACTTCTGCAGGTTAAGACACTTTTGCTCACGGCAGGCGTTGTGTATCTCATCGGACAGCTTTATGTTACAAATAAATATGTCAAGTCAAAACAATAATTGTGTAAAGTATTGAAAAAGATATTGCAAGATTGTTTGGTTAGAGCTATAATGACCTTTGGATGATAGATTTTTATTATTGAACTGGAGGTGAAAAAATGAATGTCATTATGCTTTTAAAGCATAAAGATTCTTTAAAATATATTTATGAGGACAATACCCTAAGACAGGGGCTCGAAAAAATGCGTGCACACAGCTACACCGCTATCCCTGTTATTACCCGTGACGGAAAATATGTCGGCACGGTCAGCGAGGGTGACTTCTTGTGGCATATAATTGACAAAAAAACTTCGGGCGATATTGAAGAACAGGAGGAGTTCCGTATTCGTGACATAATCCGTCCAAACTTTAACCCTGCGGTGAAAATTTCGGTAGGTATGGACGAGCTTCTTGCACGGGCAATGAATCAGAACTTTATTCCCGTTACCGATGATCTCGGTACTTTTATCGGTATCGTAACCCGTCAGGATATCATCAGATATTTTGTCAATAAATAAAATACATAAAACAAGGCGGATGCTGAAAATTGCATCCGCCGTTTTTATTATATTGTTATGTATAAAATTCTATCTTTGTTTATAATACATCAGGCAATGGCAATATCCCTCAAACTCGGGGTCTGCAATTTTGGCTCTGAAATCTTCACACATACACAGCGTTGCGGGACTCCGTATCAACATATACGGACAGTAGCCGCCCGTTCGTATAAGCTGTTTGCGAACTTCTCGTACAATTTCTTTGTCGGGGTTGAGTAAAATTTTCAAAGTAATCACCATGTTTTGCCAGACTGAATTATTGCCGATTTAACGGCATTTGGTAAATTTGTTTTTATTACCCACACATACAATTATAACAGCAGCTGTAAAAATTTACAATAGAAAAGGTTGCAATAAATATAAATTTATGTTGGACAGATATAAACAAATTTTAGTTATAACAATAAAATGTATAATATGACTATGAAAAATGAAAAATAAAGAGCAAAAGTGCTAAATTGTAACGCATTTTCTTATAAAAATCATTGCTTTTTGTGAAATTGTGTGGTAAAATGACAGTGGAATTGTATTATGTGTTTATCATACAATAATTTTTATTTAGGAGGAAATTTTATGAAGAAAGTAATGTCAATTGCAATTGTTCTGATGCTTGCACTTTCGTGTATGTTTACAGCTTTTGCGCAGACAAATGACACAGCATCACCCGATGAGGCAAAGAAGGTAACAGAGCTAAAAATTACAAAGCTCCCCGACAAGCTTACATACACAGTTGCCGATGTGATTGAACCCGACTTGGACGGTTTGGAAATTCCTGACGATGAAGATAAGATTGAGGAAGCTATTGTTGATTATTTGAGTCAGTTCAATCTTGAACTTGATCTTGACCTCACAGGTATTGAGCTTGAGGCAGTTTATAATGACGGCACAACCGAGAAGGTTGACGCTAAGGACTGCAAAGCAAAACTTGCTGATCCGTTCAACTACGGTGAAGTGGTAAAGTCAATTATTGAATACGGAAAGAACTTGCCTGAATTTTCAGACGATATAACCGAAGAAGAGTTTGAAAAAATTATAACTGAATTAAGTTCTAAATTCTACAATTTGATTTACAGAGAATACACTGTAAGTGTGTCATATCAGGATGCACAGGCAAGCTACAAAATCAACCTTGAAAAGCCTGAGTTCCCCGACGGACCAGATTATGATGATCGCTATGAAGTTGTTTCTGTAAAGGCACCTGAAAAGGTAAACTATACAAAGGCAGATATTAAGTATTATCCGGATAAAGAAATTGCTGATGATGAGAACTATACTGGCTCACTGTTTCACGGTATTATGCCTGATTACAAAGGTATGGAAATTGTTGTAAAAGACATCGTAACAGGCGAAACACATACTCTCAAGTTTGACGGCACAGAGCCTGTTTTTATTAACGGCGTATATGTTGATGAACCGGATAAGAACAATCAGAAGTTTGATGTTGACGGTATGGTAGATGTAAACGAAGTTCTCGGACTTGATGAAGATGACGACTACAACACAATGGTTGATTTCTCATTCGTGATAAAATACAATGCAACAAAAAAGCCTGTTGATTCTTCAACAAGCGACACTGCAACAAAGGATGTAGCAACAAAACCTATTACAGGCGGTAACGGTGCAGTTCAGACAGGCAACCCGATGACGGCCGTTTCTGTTGCGCTTGTAATGCTCGTTGCAAGCGGTGCAATGTTTATTTGTTACAGAAGAAAGATTGAGAAGTAATAGCAATAATTATATTTTATGTTGCTAAAGGAGAATTTCTATGAAAAAAGTAATATCTCTTGCAATAGTTCTGATGCTTGCACTTTCGTGTATGTTTACAGCATTTGCACAGACAAATGACACAGCGTCACCCGATGAGGCAAAGAAGGTAACAGAACTTAAAATTACAAAACTCCCCGACAAGATTAAGTACACAGCATCTGATGTGCTTGAACCTGATTTTGATAGTTCTAAAATTTCTGGTGGTGAAGAGTTAACCGAGGAAACTATTAAATATTTGAGTCAGTTCAACCTTGAACTCAAACTTGACCTTACAGGTATGGAAGTAGAGGCAATTTATAATGACGGCACAACCGAGAAGGTTGATGCTAAGGACTGCAAAGCTGAACTTGCTGATCCGTTTAATTACGGAGATTATGTAAAGGCGCTCTTTGATTATGAGAAAAACTTGCCTGAGTTTACAGACGATATGACCGAGGAGGAATTTTATGAACTCCTTGAAAAAGCCCGTAAAGCTGTAGATGATATGATTTTCAGAGAATATACTGTAAATGTATCATATCAGGACGCAAAGACAAGCTATAAAATCAACTTTAAAAACATATGGCCGGATGTACCTGAACTTGATGAGCGTTACGAGGTCGTTTCCGTAAAAGCTCCTGAAAAGGTGAACTACACAAAGGCTGATACGGATTTCTTCTATGAGGCTGATATGCCGTATGACGGAAGTCCCGAAAGCAAAGAATACTACGATGAGACATATTTCTATCCCGAATTCAAAGGTCTTGAAGTTACTGTAAAGGATAAAATTACAGGTAAAATTTACACAAAGACTTTTGACGGCACAGAAGAAGATATGGTATATGTAAGTTCTGTTGATGTTCGCCCCGATGACACAAAGACAGATCTTGAGGTTGTAGTTATGGGCGATGTAAACGAATGGTTCAATCTCCCTGAAGATGAAGAGTATTCAACAGAAGTTAGAGGTACATTCAAGGTTAATTACTATGCAAACGGTGTTCCTTCAAACGGTAATTCTTCAACAAGCGACACAGCTAAAAAAACCAATAATACCACAACTACAACAAATAACGGTGCAGTTCAGACAGGCAATCCGATGACAGCCGTTTCGGTTGCACTTGTAATGCTTGTTGCAAGCGGTGCAATGTTTGTTTGTTACAGAAAAAAGGTTGAAAAGTAAATAGCAAAAAAGTAAATAGTCTTTTTCCGCTGTTAAGGAGGAATTATTATGAATATGAAAAAATTATTATCCCTCGCAATTGCAGCACTACTCACTTTTTCATGTGCTTTAACCGCCTTTGCGGCTGCCGATGATTCGGCAACTCCAGATGAGGCAAAAACACCCGTGGAGCTCAAAATGATTGAGCCTCCGACAAAAACTTATTTCTGGAAAGATGTTATTCTTCCACCGGAATCAATTGACGGTGTCTATGCAGACAGCGAACATTACTACGCTTTTGCCGACAAAATGGACGCATATAACTTCAATCCGATGCTTGACCTTTCGGGCGCAAAGCTTGAAGTGGTTTACAATGATGGCTCGACAGAAGATGTTGATATAGCTGATTGTACCGCAAAAATTGCCGATCCGTTTAATTACGGCGAGGTAATGCGAACCGCTCTTGATTCAGCAGGCACGCTTACGCTTGACACACCTTATGAAAATGCTTTGAAGTGGTATTTCAACTACTGCTATTCTCTTGAACAGCAGATTGACAGGGAATATACGGTGAATGTCAGCTATAAGAACCTCACGGCAAGTTATTACATAACCACAAGTGATTATGCAGTCGATAATCTGATTATGGATGAACCCGAAGATCCCGACGACGGTTCGGGAGATGACGATCCGTTTGCTCCGACAGGAGCGGAACTTTATGAGGTTGTTTCAATAACTCCTGCAAAGCTTTACTACACAAAGGCGGATATTTATACTTCTGCTCTTTATGATGGAAAAGCTTACTATTTCTTTGAACCCGAAATGAAGGGTACAAAGATAACAATCAAGAACACGAGAACAGGAAAGCTCTATACAACCGTTCTTGATGGCACTGAGGATATGAATGTTTATTCTGCCGAGGTAGCAAGTCTTGATGAGCCAAATCAGGTTGTGCGTGTAAACTTTGTTGCTGATGTTGACGATTGTTTCGGTATTACAACACCGAAAGGCTACAACAAAAATGTAGAGTTTACATTTAATGTGTATTTCAATCATCAAAGCACAAACGATACTGCAACCAAGGATAATGTAACTAAGAATACTGTGACGAACGATAACGGTTCTGTCCCGACAGGCGGTCCGATTACAACAATGTTGTTTGCGTTAGCTGTTGTTATTGCAAGCGGTGCATTGTTCCTTTCTTACAGAAAAAAGTTTGAAAAGTAAATTAGATAATTGACACCTACTTTTCTTGATGTTCAAACAACAACCCCCGAATCTTAAAAGGTTCGGGGGTCATTTTATGCTTTTTTGCAGCGGCAAACATAATTCACTACTGCGAAAAATTATACTTATCACATATTTTTATATCATTATCATTCGTACACTTTATTTGTTTCTATATCAAACACCTGCTCGTAATGTTGACGGCGGTTTGTCTTGCATACACTTAATGAGTGCTCTACTTTCGATAAAAAACGGCAACGGAAAATTTATCCCGTTGCCGTTTAATACTTTTAACGATTTCAATACTTAATCTTCACCGACAAGCTTTACGGTTGTTGCGGTGTGGTGAACCGCATCAAGATACTTTCCGAAAACATCGGAGGTTTTGATTTTTAAACTTGAAGTGTTTACACACGGATGACAGCCGACATATTCGCCCTTAAGAACATCCTCGTCAACAAGAAGCCTTACCCTGTTGTCTTTGTCATTCATCAGTCCCATAACACTAACCGCACCGGGTTTGATGTCAAGAAATTCAAGCATAAATTCGGGGGATGCAAACGAAAGTCTTGCACTTCCAATCTGTTTTGACAGTTCCTTTGTTTTAAAAGGCTTGTCGCCCGGCATCATAAGAAGATAGAAGTCGGTTTTCTGTCTGTTACACAAAAACAGATTCTTGCAAATCAGCACATCAAGCACTGCGTCAATCTCGTTGCAAGCCTCCATTGTGTCAGCGTGTCCGTGGTCTGTTCGCTGATATTCAATTCCAAGACTGTCGAGAAGGTCATATACTCTGATTTCACGGTCTTCTCTGCCTGTTAAGTCGGTTGGTCGTCCGTTGTAAAGTTCCATTTAAAATCCTGCTTTC
>CACXEX010000144.1 GCA_902766775.1 uncultured Ruminococcus sp.
CATACATTCAGCGGTGACATCGACTTTCAGGAACTTGCCGCATCTTTGCAGATAATGCCGTTTATGGCGGAACGCAACTGCGTTGTCGTGACCGACATTTACTTTGATAATATGGTAAAAGACCAGCTCGATACTCTTAAAGAACTTACAAACAGAGTATGGGACGGCACAATTCTTATAATTTCAATGCCGACTTATGTTCCTTCAAAGAATAAGACTTCATTTACCGCTCTCATAAAGCGTGTTGAAAAGCTTGGAAGTGTTTGTTGTTTCGACAAAATCAATTCGCAGATTATCGAAAAATATGTTGCAAAGTGGGCAAATGAAAACGGAAAACTGATATCACACCTCAATGCATCAAAGATTATTTCAAATGTCGGCGAGGACCTCAATCTTTTAAGAAATGAGGTTAACAAAATTGCCGCCTATGCAAAGGGCGAAGAGATTACCGACCGTGACATTGACCTTTTGTCAACCGTAAACCTTGAAACAAGAACCTATGATATGGCTGACGATGTTATCAACGGCAGAGGCGACAAGGCGTTCAGAAAGCTTGACATACTTTTCTATCAGCGTGAAGAACCGATTAACATTCTCTATGCGCTTTCGTCCGCCTATGTTGATGCGTATCGTATGCGTGTTGCCGATGAATGCGGAATAAGTAAAGAAACCGTGGCAAAGGATTTTGCCTACAAAAACCGTGCATTTGTGCTTAATAGGGCGAGAACTTCCGTTTCTAGAACTTCAACTGAGGCTCTTCGCAAAAGCCTTGATGTGCTTGTTGAAACAGATGAAAAGCTGAAATCCGTTTCGGTAAACCAAAGATTTTTAATTGAACAGCTTATTTCACGCTTGCTTTTGATTGCAAAGGAGGGCAGAGTCTGATGCTCAAAATCCGTGAGGCAATCATAGTTGAGGGCAGATATGACAAGATAAAGCTTTCATCAATTGTAGATGCTCCGATAATCGAAACCAACGGTTTCCGTGTGTTTTCCGACAAGGAAAAACAATCGCTTATCCGCAAAATTGCCGAAACAAGGGGAATACTTATAATGACCGACAGCGACGGTGCAGGCTTTGTTATAAGGAATTTTCTCAAAGGTTCGGTTGATAATTCCAAAATTAAAAATTGTTACATTCCGCAAATAAAAGGCAAGGAAAAACGCAAGGCAAAAAGCGGTAAAGAGGGACTTTTAGGTGTTGAGGGAGTCAGCGATGAGGTAATTATAAATGCAATCCGAAAGAGCGGTGCTGAGATAATCGGTGAAGAAAATAATATTCCCGAAAAGAAAATTACCAAAGCCGACCTATTTGCACTCGGACTTACGGGAGCTGAAAATTCAGAAATTAACCGCAAAAAACTTCTTAAAAAACTCGGCTTGCCGTCATATCTTTCAACAAATGCTTTTTTGACTGCAATTAACTGTCTTTATTCTCTTGAAGAACTAAAAGAAATGCTTTGACAAAATAAAAATTACATAACCTAAATAAATCACCTGTTTCGGCAAAAACTAAAACAGGTGATTTTTTATGAAAAAAAGTTTACGGTTGCGTAACGATTGCATTCTCTTTTCGATAGGCGGAGCAGGATACGCTCTGCTTGAGATTTTATGGCGGAGAAAAACTCATTGGTCAATGGCGGTCACGGGCGGTACTGCGTTTGTGTCGCTCTTCAGATTTTACAAGCACTTTTCAAAAATGAATATGCTGCAAAAATGTATATCGGGAAGTGCGATAATTACCGCTCTGGAATACTGTTGCGGCTGTGTTGTTAATCTCAAATTCAAGCTTAATGTCTGGGATTATTCCAATTGCCGACTGAATTTCAAAGGTCAGATTTGCCCGTTTTACAGTACCTTGTGGGCATTTCTTTGTATTCCAATCAGTGCATTATGTACTTCTCTCTGCAAAAAAATACAGTAAAAAAACAGGAGCAGTAAGTAAAAACTACTGCTCCTGTAATTTTTTGTTTATTCGGACTTTTTGTCATCGCTTTTTTCATCGGATTCGCTTTTTTCGGGGGTATCGCTTTTCTTGACAACAACCCTCAAAATACGCTGATCCTTAACTTCCATAACGGTAAATTTAAAGCCGTCAGCCTCAATGTTATCACGCTTGTGGGGGATTGTTCCTGCGTGTTCAAGAATATATCCGCCGACCGTTACGCTGTCACATTCAAGGCTGTCCTCGTCCATATCAAACAGACCGAGCATATCTTCAAGCTCCATATCGCCATTTACAAGGAACTCGCCCTTGCCGATTTTGTAGTAGTTGTGTTCAATCTCTTCGTCTTCGTCCCAGATTTCACCAACAATTTCTTCAAGCAAATCTTCCATTGTAACAATGCCGAGTGTGCCGCCGTATTCATCTGTAACAACTGCAAGATGAATTTTTGTGCGTTTAAATGCACTCAAAATCTTTGAAAGCTGTTGTGTTTTGAATACAAAGTAAGGCGGCTGCATAAGTTCCTTAACATCGGGAGCTTTGCCGTCTGCAAGTCGTTCAAGATAATCCCTTGTGTGAAGAATACCGACAATATGGTCAACCGTGCCTTCATATACAGGAATTCTTGAATAACGGTTTTCAATGATGATGTCCTTGATTTTTTCAGGTGAATCGTCAACGCTGATGAATGTAATGTCAACTCGCGGTGTAAGAATTTCCTCCGCAGTAGTTTCGTCAAAATCAAGTGCGGAGCGAACCATTTCGCTTTCGCTTTCTTCAAGCACGCCTTCTTCTTCAATGCTTTCAACAATATACTTAAGCTCATTTTCCGTAACAGAAGGAGCGTCGCCGCTGCTGCCTGCAATCTTGAGTGCAATCAGCTTGAATCGTGTGAAAATCCACACAAGCGGGGTGAGAACTATCATAAGTCCTCTGAGCAATCCTGCTGTCTTAAGCGAAAAAGCGTCGCAATGTTCTTTTGCAAGACACTTTGGTACAATCTCACCAAAGGTCAGAACGAGAAAGGTTGTTGCACCCGTTGCAATTGCCGAGCCTGCGTCACCGAAAAGATTCATACACAGCACAGTCGCAATTGAAGAACAACTCAGGTTTACAACATTGTTGCAGATAAGAATTGTCGTGAGGGCGTTGTCGAAATGCTCGATTATGTAGAGCGCTGTTGCCGCCTTTTTGTTGCCGTCATCCTTATATCGCTGAACACGCACCTTGTTTACAAACGAAAATGCTGTTTCAATCGCCGAAAAGAACGCCGAAAGCACAATAAGAATCAAAATGACAACACCCATAATTATGTCAGATGTCAACTAAATATCACTCCATAACAACTTCCGACAGGTTATGTCGGAATAATATTTCTTTAATACTACTATAATTCTTTTAAATAATTATTGCTTATTAGAAATAAAGAAATAAAATTATTGAAATAACTTCGCTTAAATGCTATAATAGAACGGTAATGTGCCGTGAATATCCTAATTTGATATGCGGCATACATTTTGTATGCAATTTCGGAGAAACTATTCTCGGAGGTGCATACAATGCCACAAAAATCAAAATCTTCAAAAACCTCATCAAAAAAGGGAAACTTTGTGAAAAATCCCGCAGCTGATGACGATCCGCAAAAGCTTGAAAACGACAGCCCCATAAGTGAAGAACACACAGACCAGATTGACGAAACAGGTTCGGTTCTTACAACTCACAAGGACTGCGTTTTTCATTGCCTGACAATTATCGGTCAAATTGAAGGTCATTACATTCTTTCGCAACAGAATAAAACCACAAAATACGAGCATGTTATTCCTCTGCTTGTTTCGGTTGAAGAGGACGAAAGAATTGACGGACTGCTTGTGCTGATTAACACAGTCGGCGGAGATGTTGAGGCAGGTCTTGCAATTGCCGAAGTGATTTCGGGAATGAAAAAGCCAACCGTTTCAATCGTTCTCGGCGGAGGTCACTCAATCGGGATTCCCCTTGCAGTTGCGGCAAAGAAAAGCTTTATCGCAAAAAGTGCGTCAATGACGGTTCATCCTGTCAGGTCAACAGGGCTTACGCTCGGAGTTCCGCAGACTTTTGAATATTTTCAGCGTATGCAGGACAGAATCACTACCTTTGTTGCTGAAAATTCAAACATTACAAAGGACCGTTACAATCAGCTTGTACTAAACACAGGCGAGCTTGTAATGGACATCGGTACTATTCTTGAAGGTGAAGAGGCTGTTGAAGAGGGCTTGATTGATGAAGTCGGAACGGTTTCCGATGCAATTGACGCTCTTTATGATTTGATAAAAGAAAACAAGAGCAAGTCAAAGCCTAAAAAATCCCGCTCAAAAAAGCAAGAAAAATGATTTCGGGCGTTTTGCCCGAATACATATATATCGTGACCTTTTTCAGATTTGCACAAAATATGAAAGTGTGCCAACTTATACCGCTTTTCAGCGTACAAGTAATGAAGAAGGTCTATCAAATTTAATTTTTGGAGGAATACATATCATGTCAATTTTAGATGCCATTATTCAGGGCATAGTTCAGGGACTTACTGAATTTTTGCCCGTATCAAGCAGCGGTCACCTTGCAATCATACAGCACATTCTCGGTGTAAGCACAGGTGACAGCAATCTTTTCTTTAATGTAATGCTCCATGTCGGCACACTTGTTGCCGTTATCGCATTCTACCACAAACTTGTGTGGGATCTTATCAAAGAATTTTTCCTTATGCTCAAGGATATTTTCACAGGCAAGTTCAAGTGGAGCAAAATGAGCTACAACCGCAACCTCGTTGTAATGCTCATCATCGGTCTTATACCGCTGTTCTTGCTTTTCTTACCAATCCCCGGAACAGATATGAAACTCAAAGACCTTGCTGACCAGCTTTCCGCAAGTCCTGTTCTCATAGTAACTGCTTGTTCGCTTATTCTCACAAGCATACTTCTCACTATCGGTATTATCCGTAACCGCAAGAGTGTTGCGGCATCTCACAAGCACCTTGCAACAAAGAGCAATGCAAAGGCAACAAGGGATAATTTCAATGTTGTTGACGCAATCCTTGTCGGTGTAACACAGGTTTGTGCTGCACTTCTTCCCGGACTTTCACGCTCAGGCTCAACACTTGCAGTCGGTGAAATGAGAGGAATCTCAAAGCAGAAGGCTCTTGACTACACATTCGTACTCGGCATCCCGTCAATCCTTGCGGCGGCACTTCTTGAAGGTGTGGACGCAATTAAATCACCCGAAGGTTTAAGCAATATTGAATTTCTCCCACTGATTATCGGTATGGTAGTTTCCGCAGTAGTAGGCTACCTTGCAATTGTAATCTTCAAGTGGTTCTTAAAATCCGACAAAATGGAGATTTTCGTAATCTACACAGCAGTTGTCGGTATCGCATTTGTTGTTATTTCAATCATTGAAATGAACACAGGCGTAAACCTTTTCACAGGTGCATCAATCGCATAAATTTTAAATGGAGTGATTTTATTGGCAGCTAAGAAAAAAACAGCTGACAAAACTAAAAATACTACGGCAGGCAGAAAAAAGACCTCTTCAAAAGCCTCATCAAAGGGTGCAAAAACTGCAAGCCGAACCAAAGCATCCGCTGTTCCCCAAAGGAGCAGCGGACTTTCGCCGCGTGTAAGGGCAATTCTCTATGCCGCCGTTGCGGCTGTTTTTGTCTGCATAATTTTCATAAAAGGCTCAAATGTCTGGACAATGATACGCAGTTTCTTCTTCGGAGTTCTCGGATTCGGAATTTTCCTTGTTCCCGTAACACTTTTCTATCTGTGTGTTATGACTGAAAAAGAAAAACAGGTTGCACGCTATAAGCTGAAACTTTTCCTTTGTGTTGTCATAATCCTGTTTATCGGTGCGCTGATTTATGCAGGCAGCGGCGCAAAATATTCTGATATGAACTTTTTTGCGTGTCTTGGCAATCTTTTCAAAGATGCCTCCGACACCACAAATTATATGACTTTCGGCTGCGGAATAATCGGCGGATTGCTCGGCTATCCGCTTGTTGTGCTTTTCGGCAGTACAGCCGCACTTTTCACAAGTTTTGTTGCAACAGCCGCACTTATACTTATTGTCGCTAATATCTCAATCAAAGATATGACAGCGGCAGCGTCAAGAACAGCCGTACATATCCGTGAGGCAGGCGAAGAGAGGGCAAGAGTTCGCAGAGAACGCAGAGAAGAAAACCGTGAAAGAAAGCTTGCCGAAAGAGGCAATATTGACATCGCCCTTGACGGTGAACCGAGAAAACACGCGGGAAGTTTTATTGACATTCCGCTTGATGACAAAAAGTCAAAGACAAAGAAAACAAAATCGGCAGTCAACGGAATTGACACGGATATTGCAGATTCAAAAGAAGAAAATGCCGCAGACAAGGACTTGTCGCAGGACCTTATCAACATAATCAACCGTGCAAGCAAGCCTATGGGTAAGAGTGCCGACAACACGGTTTCTGCAATTGCAGAGGATATCTCAAACGAAAAGTCAGTTTCTAAGGCTGAACCTGTACAGGACAAGCCCGATGCCGAAACTGAGAACATCGTCAAAGAAGCACTTCTCAAAAGCAAAAAAGACGACAGCGAGGAGGCTGACAATGAAATTGCAGATCAACTTGACAAGGCTGTTCGTTCTGATAATTCTTCAAAAGAAGAAAAGAAGTATCAGTTCCCTCCGATTCAGTTGCTCAAGCCAAAGCTTGATTCCGATGACAGCGATGCAATGGAAGAAATGCAAAACAATGCCAAAAAGCTTATTGACACCCTCACAAGCTTTGGCGTAAAGGCAAGCATTGTAAACATCTGCCGAGGCCCGTCTGTAACACGCTATGAATTACAGCCTGCCCCCGGTGTTAAAATCAGCAAAATTACAAATCTTTCAGATGATATCGCACTCAGCCTTGCCGCAAACGGCGTTCGTATTGAAGCGCCTATTCCGGGCAAAGCCGCAGTCGGAATTGAAGTTCCGAACAAGGTTGTAAGTATGGTAACAATGCGTGAATTGATTGATTCGGACAAGTTCAGAAACAGCAAGAGCAAACTTACAACCGTTCTCGGTAGAGATATTTCGGGTGAAATTGTTGTTACCGACCTTGCAAAAATGCCACACTTGCTCATTGCAGGTACAACAGGTTCAGGTAAATCCGTATGTGTAAACTCAATTCTTATGAGTATTCTCTACAAGGCAACCCCCGATGAAGTAAAGCTCTTGCTCATCGACCCGAAAATGGTTGAATTTTCAAAGTACAAGGGCATTCCGCATTTGCTCATTCCCGTAGTGTCCGATGCCAAAAAGGCGGCTGGTGCGCTTGCGTGGGCTGTAAATGAAATGCTCCAGAGATATAAAATTTTCTCCGAATACGATTGTAAGGACATTGATTCTTATAATTCTCTTATCGAAAAAAATATGGATTATATGAAGAAAAATCCACCCATTGTAAATGAAGAGGGAGAAGAGGTTCAGCCTGTTCTTGAGGTCAACGGACTTCCTGTTGCCAAAGAAAAAATGAGCCGTGTTGTAATCGCTATTGACGAGCTTGCCGATTTGATGATGGCGGCTCCGAGTGAGGTTGAGGACTCAATTTGCCGACTTGCACAGATGGCTCGTGCCGCAGGTATGCACCTTATCCTTGCAACCCAGAGGCCTACCGTTAATGTAATTACAGGTCTTATCAAGGCGAATGTACCAAGCCGTATTTCGCTTAAGGTTAGTTCAAATACCGACTCCCGTACGATTCTTGATACAGGTGGCGGTGAAAAGCTCATTGGTAGAGGTGATATGCTCTTCTTACCTGTTGGCGCTCCAAAGCCTATTCGTGTTCAGGGTTGCTACGCTTCCGATGAAGAAATCGAGGGTGTAACCCACTACATAAAGAAAGCATATTCGGCTCAGTATAATTCTGAAATCGAAGAAAAAATTAAAAG
>CACXEX010000145.1 GCA_902766775.1 uncultured Ruminococcus sp.
TACGTTAATGTTTGATGTTTCCATATTTATATAGTTTTTCTCAGTTTAAAGATTGTGCCACCATGGGCGTGTCTCCCGACAGGCTTGTGTGGACTTAATTGTTCATTCCATTTCAAGCAACAGTGAACTTATTCGGAATCCAATTCCGTATAGAGCACACTGGTTATGTCACGAAGGCTGATAAGCACAGTCTTACCAACTTTTGTATATGGTATCTTGTCTCTTTGGCACATCTTATAGATGTTATGTTTGCTCCTGCCTGTCAGGCTTGCCACTTGTTTTACTGTCAGAGGGAAGTCCAGTATTTTACCAATATGTCTCGTCATGACTGCAAGGATCATATCCTCAAAATAGCTTTCCAAGTGTTGCAAGATTTCTTCCTTTTGCATCTTCATCGCAGGCTTGAAATTTGTTTTATTCCTAATATTCATTTTTACCTCCTTTAATATTTGCGACAGCTTTCACACGAAGTATATCCGCCTCTTTAATGTATTCAGTAGTGAAATGGAAACCTTCCATCACGCTGTCATATTTATTGAAATTCTTGATTGCATTCCGTATTGCATTAAGCTCTGAAGTGGAGGAAACTAAACATATCCTGTTCTCATTACGTCTGAATGTTCTGAGCCAAGTGTATGGATGAGGAACAGACTGAGCTTTTTTCTTCCATCTTATTATATTTGTTGCTCTTGCCCTCTCCTGTCCCGCATTGGATTTGATAATCCTGGACTTACCTCTGCATCTAAGACGGTGAGCAACCTTTTTCACATAAGAGGTATTCACACCCTTGAAAGCCTCCCTCCAGGCAATCTCGTTTTCGATTGACCTTTGCACAGATTTCTGAGTAACATCACAAAGAATGATCCTCAGGTTTCTGATTTTCTCTGCATTTGATTTGCTCATCATCTGATTGAGCGTTTTGGTAATTTCTTCATTACTCATGGTGCTATAGTTTTCCATGAGCCATGACACATGTTCTGGTAAAAGATAAGTTCTCGCCATAGTACATTTTGTTAAATTATTTCATTCAATTCCGTTTGTTCTCCTTTACGAAAGTCGTGCAAGCCCACTACACGAATATTTCATAAGGAAACCTTACGTTTTGATTTTCAATAATTTCCATATCAAAGATAACGGAAATTCTGAAAATACAAAATCGGGATTGCGAAGGTAAAATGTCAAGAGTACCAAAAAGTGGTACTCTAAAAATATTTCTTGAAAAAATTAACACTTTTTAAGAAATAACCGATATAAAAAACTATATACTTGGAGGCAAAAGAACAATTATTAACCTGGTAATGATTTACCACGGAATCAAGACTGCAAATGTTAAAATTTCGATGGCATACACACAGAAAATGGCTTATTTTCTACCATGAAAAGATGTAACAAACAGTCGTGGTTCGTTATTTGGACTACGACGAACCTAAACATCAAGTGAGAATCGAACAAAAATCTCTTGTTGTTTTAAAATAATTGATAACGAAAGGTGTCTTTTCAATTATTTTTCGTAACTTTGCGTATGCAAATGTGAGTAACCATACGTCATATTTAAAATGACTTGCGCTACACCCTTAATTATCTGATTATCATCAGGCAACAAGAATTTATAATTAAGTGCGCTACAAGCTGATTTTCGTGAGAAAATTTTTAAGGTTACTAATCGACACATTTATTCGGAAACCTGTCGTAAAACGACCAGACACCAAATCGTTCTCACCCTTCGAATCTGCGCTACAAAAGTGCGCTACAAGCGGGGGATAAAACATTAACAAAAATAAGCCAAGTGTTTGTCTTATAATATTTTACTATAATGCTGAAACGGATTTTTCATGTACCGTAGGCGCTACATAAAAAGGAGTTCTTCGGAACTCCTTTTTATGTTTTAAGCAACTCTTTTTGACATTAATCTAAGAAACTCTTGGGCTCAGCGGAAAATCAATGGGGGTAAGTTTAAAATATTTTGAATATATACAAATATTAACTACCTTTGTCATATGTTAGACAAATGATTGCTGGCGTTAGCCCGTTTGGTTCTCCCCTCAGAGGTAGTAGAACATTTTGATATCAGAGATATAACATACGTTGACCGTGATGATTATGATGAGCCTGAAGCTCACATTCACCTTGATGAGAAGCTGAACAGTTCTCTTCAGGATGATGTTCATTTTGAGTCCAAAGGTTTCACCAGTCCAACCCACATAACGGATTTTCCCATCCGCGATCACAAGGTTGTCCTTGTCGTCCGCCGTCGCCGTTGGGTTGACTTGCGCAGTGGCAAGAGCTTTGTTATTCCAATTAGCCTGACGGCCGATGGAACGCGTTACTCGAAGAGTTTCGCGTCTTTTTTAAAAGAGACGTATGGACACATCCCCAGTGACCTGCCGTACGCTTGAGGATTATTACCATGTTGAATCCAACACACTTGAGCACCAATACAAGAATGTGTTGAGTGGGTACCGCAGCTGGAGCGAGCTTAACCATGCCGATAATTGGCTTGTCTTCCCCGACAACGTAGGCAAGAACATGGCCATAGATGAGACCAGCCTGTCCAACGGTGAGATTTACACCATCCTTACCAACCGTGATCGTCACGGAGGCGAGCGTTGTCTTGCAGCGGTGGTGAAAGGAACCAGGTCTGAGGATGTGATAAATGCCCTGGAACACATTCCTGAGGCGATTCTGGACACGGTCGAGGAAATTACTCTGGACTTGTCCGATTCGATGCGCAAGATTGTCAGATGGTGCTTCCCGAAGGCAAAGAGGGTTATAGACCGTTTCCACATACAAAAGCTAGCTTGTGACGCAGTTCAGGAAATGAGGATAAAGCTCCGTTGGGATGCCATACAGCAGGCGAATGACGATATGGAGAACGCCAAGCTTATGGAAGAGCCGTACGTTCCAGTAAGGTATGAGAATGGAGATACGAAAAAGGAACTGCTGGCAAGAAGCAGATACCTGCTGTTCAAATCCGCGGAAAAGTGGACCGAATCACAAAAGAAGCGAGCCGAGGTGCTGTTCAGGGAATTCCCCGAACTGAGGCAGGCATACTCCCTGTCACACTCACTGAGAATGATTTTCGCCAAGAACACTATAAAGGAAGCTGCCAGACTATCAATGGCTAGATGGTATGATAAGGTGGAACAAGCGGGATTTCACTCGTTCAATGTTATCGCGGCAACTTTCCATGAACATTACGATGACATACTCAACTTCTATAATAAACGCTCGTCAAATGCTGCAGCAGAATCTTTCAATGCAAAAATAAAGAACTTCAGGGCGTCATTGAGAGGTATTGTTGATGAAAAGTTCTTCCTTTTTAGAATGGCTAAGATTTAGGGCCAGATGAAAAAAACACTTCTTTACCGCAAAGATAGAGAAGTGTTGTGGTGGAGGAAAAGACAAAGACTATTCTCTTTCAATTTCTATGTTTTTGAATTGTCTAAATGCAGGATGATGTCTATATTCCCATTGGCTCCCAGGTGGAACGAATAGAATACAATTATTCTTTTCTGTCATAACTAAAGTACAGACGACCTACACCATGATACACTACATAATCCCCAAAAGCATTATCATCTATCATAACATTATCTAAATTCTTTACGCGGAAATGCACATTGCGTGTTGAATCGCATCCGTTTATTATATAGGATCCTATCTCCTACACACTTTCTGGTATAATTATGCTTTGCAGTGAAGTGCAGTAAGAGTATTTGCAAACCGCTTTATTTCAACTATTTACGTGTTAAACTATAGAAAAGTGATGACGTGCATTCTAAAGAAGCCAAAAAAGAAGAAGATTTAACGTTTTTAACTTTTGCAAACCTCAAAATCGGCGTATCTGTGCATTTTTTGAAGGTGGTTCTTACAAAA
>CACXEX010000146.1 GCA_902766775.1 uncultured Ruminococcus sp.
GAACTTAACGTTGTTCATCTTTGTAAAGTAAGGTGTGCAGTTCTTAACCTTGTCTGCAAGAAGGCAACAGCTTGCCTGTCCCATCATCTCGCAGAGGATAACACCCGGAACAACAGGGTTGCCGGGGAAATGTCCCTTTAAAAAGAACTCGTCACCTTTGATTGTGTATCTGCCCTTTGCTGTGTTTTCATCAACGCTTTCAGCCTCTTCAACGAGGAGCATATTGTCACGGTGGGGCAAAATCTTCTTAATTTCTTCCTGATTCATACAGTCCTCCGATTATTTAACCTTGAATAACGGCTGGCCGTATTCAACAAGATCTCCGTCTTTAACAAGGACTTCAACGATTTCATAATCGTCCTCAGCCTGAATTTCATTCATACACTTCATAGCCTCGATAATGCAAACAGTTGAACCCTTACTTACTTTTTTGCCAACCGGAGCAAAAGGAGCCTTGCCCGGTGCAGACGCTGAATAGAACACACCTACAATAGGGGCATTCACGGTCTTATAATTTTCTGCCTGAGCTGCAGGCTGTTCTGCAGGTGCCTGTGGCTGAACAGGTGCGGGAGCATCTGTTGCAGCAGGCTGATAAGCACCGATTGGTGATGCATTGAAAATCTGCTGTGCAGGATGTTCTTTTTCAAGATGAATCTTTGTGCCGTCTTCTTCTTCAATTTCAAGAACACTCAAAGATGAATTTTCAAGAAGGGAAATATATTCCTTAATTTCTTCGATTTTGTTCATAGTAATTCCCTCGCTTAATATTTTTTAAATACAAGACAAGCGTCATGTCCGCCAAAGCCAAGGTTGGTTGAAGCGGCAACATTTACATCACGCTTAACTGCTTTGTTAGGTGTATAGTTAAGGTCAAGACCTTCATCGGGTTCGTCAAGGTTGATTGTCGGCGGGATAATACCGTCATTGAGTGCCATAACAGAAGCGATAGCCTCAATTGCACCTGTTGCACCGAGGAGATGACCTGTCATTGATTTTGTTGAGCTGATGTTGGCATCATAAGCCTTCTCACCGAGAGCAGACTTGATAGCCATTGTTTCGGTAAGGTCGTTAAGATGTGTGCTTGTGCCGTGAGCGTTAATGTAAATCTGTGCGTCATCGGCAACATTCGCCTCTTCAAAAGCAATCTTGATTGCTCTTGCAAGACCTGCACCGTTAGGATCCGGAGCTGTTACATGGTGTGCGTCACAAGTATTGCCGTAACCTGAAAGCTCAGCGTAAATCTTAGCACCTCTTGCAACGGCGTGCTCATATTCTTCAAGAACGAGCATACCTGCACCCTCGCCCATAATGAAACCGTCACGATTCTTGTCAAACGGACGAGATGCGTGTTTTGGGTCATCATTTGTTGAAAGGGCTTTCATATTCTGGAAACCTGCGATTGTGAGAGGAGCAACAACCGCCTCTGCACCGCCTGCGATGATAGCGTCAGCGTAGCCGTCCTTAATGCAATGGAAGGCCTCGCCGATTGAGTTTGTACCTGTTGCACAAGCACTCATAACAGAAAGAGATGTACCCTTTGCGTTAAAACGGATTGCAACATTACCTGTTGCAATGTTACCGATCATCATCGGGATAAAGAAAGGAGAAACCTTTCTTGGACCGCCGTTTTCCATACCCACTGTATTCTTAACGAAAGTCTGAAGACCGCCGATACCTGCACCTATGTAAACACCGAAACGATTCTCGTCAATCTTGCCCAAAATGCCGCTGTCGTCAACAGCCTGCTGTGCTGCTGCGATTGCGTACTGTGTATATGGGTCGAGCTTTCTTACTTCTTTTTTCTCAACATACTGTGTAGGGTCAAAATTCTTGATTGTACCTGCGATGTGAACCTTGAGGTCGCTTGTATCGAAAGCTGTGATTGTTTCAATGCCGCAGACACCGTCAATCATATTTTTCCACATTGTAGGCACATCGTTACCAACCGGTGAAATTGCGCCCATACCTGTTACAACTACTCTTCTTCTCATTATATCCTCCAAATCAATTACATTGCAAGTCCGCCGTCAACTCTGATAACTTCGCCTGTTACATAAGCGGCATCGTCAGAACAGAGGAAAGCTACTACATCTGCAACATCATCGGGAGTACCGATACGCTTTGCTGGAATCTGTGCCTTCATTGCGTCCTTAACCTTGTCGGAAAGTACATTTGTCATATCTGTTGCAATGTAACCGGGGGCAACTGCGTTTGCTGTAACGCCTCTGCCTGCAAGTTCCTTTGCAACTGATTTTGTAAGGCCGATAATACCTGCCTTTGATGCGGCATAGTTAGACTGTCCCGCATTGCCGATAAGGCCGACAATTGAGGCTGTACTGCAGATTCTGCCGTAACGCTTCTTCATAAAGTGCTTGTATGTATGCTTAATCATATTGAATGTACCCTTGAGGTTTACATTGATTACAGCGTCAAAATCTTTTTCGTCCATATTGAGAACGAGCTTATCTCTTGTGATACCTGCGTTGTTTACAAGAATTTCAATGCTGCCGAATTCCTCGATAACTTGATCGACAACTTTCTTTGACTCTTCAAAGTTTGAAACATCGCAGAAATACTGCTCAACCTTTGTGCCGTACTGTGAAAGCTCTTCTTTAGCCTTGATGCCCTCGCTCTCATCGCCTACATAGAGGATTGCAATATTAGCGCCCTCTTTTGCAAGCTTTGTTGCAATTGCAAGGCCGATACCTCTTGAGCCGCCTGTTACTACGGCTGTTTTATTTTCAAATCTCATTATATTATACCTCCGAACAGTATCAAAGTTCAAGTGCGTCAATATCAGCCGCAGTTTCAACCTTGAAAGCCTTTACATCACCGCTGATTCTCTTTACAAGGCCTGTGAGAGTTTTGCCCACACCAACCTCGATAAATGTGTCAACGCCGTCATTAATCATATTTTCCACAATAGTCTGCCACTTTACGGGGTTTTCAACCTGTGCTTTTACAAGTGCTTTGAAATCACCTGCATACGGCTGTGCTGTGTAGTCGGAATAAATCTGAACCTTTGGCTGAGCAAAGTCAACGTTTTCCAAATATTTTCCGAGTCCCTCTGCGGCATCAGCCATAAAGGGAGAATGGAACGCACCGCTTACTGCAAGGAGCTTTGCTCTTCCGCCCTCTGCCTTAACTGCTTCACAAAAAGCATCGGCATTTTCACTTGTTGTTGCAACAACAGTCTGAGCAGGTGAATTGTAGTTTACGGGATAAGTTTTGTCAAACTTTGAGCAGATTTCTTCAACCTTTTTGGGAGTAAGCTTTAATACGGCAGCCATTGCGCCCGGATTCTCGGTTGCGGCTTTGTCCATAAGCTCGCCTCTTTTGCATACGAGTTTAAAAGCCTCTTCATCGGAAAGAATTCCCGAAAAAGCAAGAGCTGCAATCTCACCGAGTGAAAAAACTGCAACGCAGTCGGGAGTGATACCCTTTTCAACAAGAGCTCTTGCCGCTGCAAGGTCGGCAGTAAAAATACACGGCTGTGTATTTACTGTCTTTGAAAGTTCTTCCATTGTACCCTCAAAGCACTGCTTTGAAGTGTTTTCTCTTATAGAATCAGCCATTTCGTAAACAGCCTTTGCGGCAGATGAGTTATCGTAAAGATCCTTGCCCATACCGCTGTACTGTGCGCCCTGACCTGAAAAAATAAATGCTATTTTACCCATTTTGTTGCTCCGTTCAATACTTCTTCTGCCTGTGAGAACATCTCTTCAATTATTTCTCTTGCAGGCTGTTCCTTTTTAACCATACCTGCAACCTGACCTGCAAGAACAGAACCCTGAGAAACATCGCCCTCTCTTGCTGCTTTTCTAAGTCTGCCAAGACCCATATTCTCAAGTTCTTCATCAGAAACATTAGATGAATCGTACTCAGCCTTTGTGTATTCACGGGTGAATGAGTTACGGATTGAACGAACAGGGTGACCGAGTCTTTTGCCTGTTACAACCGTATCAATATCTCTTGCCTTGAGAATTTTGTTCTTATATTCCTGAGAAATAGTACATTCCTTGGCAACGAGGAATCTTGTGCCAACCTGAACACCCTGAGCACCGAGCATAAATGCTGCGGCAATCTGTCTGCCGTCTGCGATACCGCCTGCGGCGATTACAGGGATTTTTACTGCATCAACAACCTGAGGAACAAGAGCCATTGTTGTGAGGTCACCAACATGACCGCCTGACTCGCCGCCCTCTGCGATAACTGCAAAAGCGCCGTCCTTCTCCATCTTTCTTGCAAGTGCAACACTTGGAACAACAGGAATAACCTTGATGCCTGCCTCAAGCCATTTTGCCATATACTTGCCGGGGTTACCTGCACCTGTTGTAATAACCTTGATGCCCTCTTCAATAACAACATCGCTTACTTCCTCTGCAAAGGGGCTCATAAGCATAATATTTACACCGAAAATCTTATCGGTCATTTTCTTGCACTTTCTGATTTCCTCACGGAGCTGCTCACCGTTGGAATTCATAGCCGCAATAATACCAAGACCGCCTGCGTTTGAAACGCCTGCCGCAAGTGATGCGTCAGCTACCCAAGCCATACCTCCCTGAAAAATCGGGAACTCAAGACCGAGCGACTGGTCAATTACAGTAGAAATCATATGTAATATCTCCTTTTCTGCATTTTTACTTGATTTTCAGTA
This sequence comes from uncultured Ruminococcus sp., assembly GCA_902766775.1. GTDB lineage: Bacteria > Bacillota > Clostridia > Oscillospirales > Acutalibacteraceae > Ruminococcoides. Next base: position 4,658 of record CACXEX010000146.1, read on the forward strand.
ACAGAAATTTTGCAAGATTTCATCATTTCGAAAAATTCACGGCAAATTCTGCACCTGATTCAATACTTTATGGCATATCAGTTTGATTTTACCCCAAAAGCACAGAAAAGTCAATATATATGAACAATTATCTTACCGTTACGCCTTTAACTGCAATAATCCTCAAGAGCCTTCATAAGGTTTTCTTTTCCCTTTATCTCAATGCCTTTTTCAAGATAAAGTACGTCACCTTTAGGAAGATTTGATACTCTGCAATCGGTTGTGAGATACGGCTTGTCCTCACCTTTCCTGTACACAACAATGTACCCGTTTTCGGCTTTTATGATGTATTCGCCTTCACCAGTGTCGCCACTCTGAGATACCGAATAATCGTTTGTTGCAGAGGTGTTTTCGGCAGAGTTCACAGGGGCAAAAAGTGAGCTTATCATCATACACGCAATCAGAATCACACCTGTTAATCCAACTATTTTTTTCATTGTACAGCACTCTTTCCGTCAGTTTTTACTTCTATTTTTACCCGATTCAAAGGTTATATTCACCATTTTTATAAAATTCACACCAAAAGGTCGGCGTAATTCTTCATATTTTTTAACAGAAATTTGAATTAATATATTTATTTTTTCCTTTTCAAGTGATATAATAAGCAAATGAGTATTCCTGCTTGTAATTTTGAACATATATGTTATTATATAACTTATGTATTACAGCCGGCGCACTGCGTTTGTGCAAATCACTCAGACAAATTGCAAACTGACGGTTAAACCGTAAATTGTGAATTGATAAAGGAGATAATATGCGAAACAAGCGTGAAACTGACATCAGTCAGTATAAGGACCTTCAGCAAAATGAATTGTCCGAAAAAGCTGACGGAGGTGCAAAAAGATTTTTCAAGGGTTTTGGCAAGTTTCTGATTACCGTTTGTTCGGTCTGCCTGGTAGCTCTGTTTATCACAGGCATTTCACTTGCTATCTACATTTTCACCCTTGCATCTGAGCCTACGGGCATCGACCTCAAGGCAAAGTCTATGAACCAGACGAGCCGAATATATGTTCAGAATGAGGATACAAAGGAGTTTAAAGAATATCAAAAGCTGTACGACACCGAGAATCGTATCTGGGTAGATAATCAGGATATTCCTCAGGCAATGAAAGATGCGGTAGTTGCAATCGAGGACAAGCGTTTCTTTGACCACAACGGTGTTGACTGGGGGAGAACCCTTTCCGCTGTTGCAAACCTTGCAACAGGTTCGGATTCATACGGCGGTTCAACAATCACCCAGCAGCTTATCAAGAACATTACAGACGATAACGAAGTTTCAATTACAAGAAAACTTCGCGAAATCACAAAGGCACTCAAGCTTGAACAGGAATATACAAAGGACCAAATCCTTGAGGCCTACCTCAATGTTGTAAACTTTGGTAACAACTGTCAGGGCGTTGAGTCTGCGGCTCAACTCTACTTTGGCAAGAGTATCAAAGATTGCTCGATTGCCGAGTGTGCGGCAATCGCGGGAATCACACAGAACCCGTCAAGATGGAATCCTCTTGTTTTCCCCGAAAACAACAAGGAACGCCGTGAGATTGTTCTCAACGAAATGTATGACCAGAAGAAAATTACCAAAGACGAATTTGACGCAGCAATGAAAGAAAGTGCAACGATGAAGTTTGTCGGTTGGCAGGCATCTGACGATGACGACAATGATGACGAGGCTGATGTTCAGAACTGGTACATTGATCAGGTATTCCGTGATCTTCAGAAAGACATTGCAGAATACTACAACATAAGCGAGTCTGCGGCATCTTCAAAACTCTACACAGAGGGACTTAAAATCTACTGTGCAATGGATGAAAAAGCTCAGAACTATCTTGAAAATGCGGCACTCAATATTGATAAGTCAAACGACCCCGATCTTCAGATTGCATCGACAATTATGGGATATGACGGCAGAGTAATCGCAACCGTCGGTTCTTCAACAAAGAAAGAGGGTGCCCTCAGCTGGGACAGATCGTACAACTCCGTACTCCAGCCGGGTTCTTCAATCAAGCCTGTTGTTGTTTATCCTTACGCAATCGAAACTAAAAAGCTCTACTTCTCATCAATGGTCCTTGACGAACCGCTCGACAACTACCGCACAAATTCAAGCGGTCAGCTTGTTTCGGGTCCTAACAACGCATATGGCTACTACAACGGAAATATGAGTCTTCCCGATGCAATCGAGTGGTCATCAAACGCAACGGCAGCTCAGACAATGGAGCTTATCGGCGGTCCGAGCGTTGCATATCAGCAGGTTGTTACAAAAATGGGATTCAAGAATCTTACAGAACAGGACGCACAAAATACCGGTGCTCTTTCAATCGGTGGTATGAACGGCGGTGTTACAGTAAGAGAAATGGCAGCCGCTTATACTTACCTCGGCAACGGCGGTCTTTACTATGAACCTTACACATATTACTATGTAACAGATTCAGAGGACAACATAATCATTGATAACCGTGATGCAGTTCCGAAACAGGCTTATTCAGCCGAAACAGCAGGCATTATGAACAGACTGCTCCACTACAATGTTACGAACAGTGCTCACACAAATGCTCACTATGCTCAGATTTCAGGCTGGGATATCATCGGCAAGACAGGTACAACCGATGAAGACAAGGACTCATGGTTCTGCGGATGTTCACCTTATGCCGTAATGGCAACATGGTGCGGTTTTGATAACCCTGCAACAATCTCGTATAACGGCAGAACAACTGCAACGAAGTTCTTTGCAAATGTTATGGGCAAGTACCTTGAAGGCAAGAAAAACAAGGAATACAAATTATCAGACAACCTGATTGAGGCAACATATGATCCGACTACCGGACTTATTGTTTCAACAGACAATATTTCAGGACGATATGTAGGCTACTACACCGAGGACAATATGCCGGGATCGGGCGGTTCATATTACAGCGGTAATTATGAATACGGCTCAGATACTTCCGACTCCTCAAATTACTACTACGATCCCGATTACAGCGGAGATAACAGCTGGGGTGATTACGGCGGCGGTGACGCAAGCTACGGCGGTGATACCTCCGGCGGAGACACCTCCCATGGTGAGAACTCAGGCGGAGAAAATTCCGGCGGTGGTGAGTCATCAAGCGGAGGAGAAAGCTCCTCGGGCGGTGAATCATCGGCAGGAGGCGGCGACACACCCGGCGGCGGTGAACCGGCAGGAGGCGGCGGAAACGACAATCCTCCGGCAGGCGAATAAATTTATAGGTTAAAACCAAAAACTCGAAAGGAAAGGTTTTTAGATATGGTTTCAATAGCAATTATGGGTCACGGTGTTGTAGGTTCGGGCGTTGCCGAAATCTTTACAACACACAAACAGAAGCTTTATGCAAGCATCGGTGAAGAGGTTTATGTCAAGAAGATTCTTGACCTTCGTGAATTTCCCGACAGTCCGCTTGCAGACAGATTCACAAAAAACTTTGAAGATATCATCAACGACCTCGAAATAAGAGTTGTTGTTGAAGTTATGGGCGGTCTTAACCCTGCTTATGACTTTGTAAAGAGATGTCTTAAAGCAGGTAAGAGTGTTGTTACTTCAAACAAGGAGCTTGTTGCCGCTCACGGTGCAGAACTTCTTGAAATTGCAAAAGAAACAAACACTAACTTCCTCTTTGAAGCATCAGTAGGCGGCGGTATTCCGATTATCCGCCCGATGAGCCAGTGTCTTGTTGCAAACAATGTTGACGAGATTGCCGGTATTTTAAACGGTACAACAAACTTTATCCTTACAAAGATGATTGAGGACGGTATGCAGTTTGACGATGCGCTCAAGCTTGCTCAGGAACTTGGCTTTGCCGAGAGAAATCCTGCCGCAGATATTGAAGGTCACGATGCCTGCCGTAAAATTTGTATTCTTGCATCTCTTGCATACGGCAAGCATGTTTATCCCGACTCTGTACATACAGAGGGTATTACAAAAATTACACTTGAAGATGTTAAATATGCAGAGGCTTTCCATTGTGTAATCAAGCTTATCGGTAGTGTAAAGCGTCTTGAGGACGGTAAGATTGACATTATAGTTGCTCCGATGCTTGTTCCGAACAAGAGCCAGCTTGCTAACATTGACTATGAGTTCAACGGTATCATGGTTAGAGGAGATTGCACAGGCGATGTAGTGTTCTACGGCAAGGGCGCAGGTAAGCTCCCGACTGCAAGTGCAGTTGTAGCCGATGTTATCGACTGCTGTAAGCATCTTAAGACAAGAAAGTTCCTTTACTGGGCAGATGGCAACGGCAAGAACATTCTTCCTTGGGAAGAGTCAGTCCGTGCTATGTATGTTCGTGCAAACGGCAGTGATGTTGTGGAAAAGGCAGAAAAGGTATTCGGCGACGTAACAGTAATCAACAAGGCTGACGCACCCGCCGACGAAAAAGCATTTGTTGTTAAGGCTATGCCGTACAGCGAATTTGCCGAGAAGCTTGCTCAGCTTGAGGCTGACGGTGTTTCGGTACTTTCAAGTATCCGTGTGGCTGATTTATAATTTTACAGAGGGAGTATTAAGTACATGAGTTTGATAGTTCAGAAATTTGGCGGCAGCTCTGTTGCCAATGCCGAAAGAGTAATGAATGTTGCATCAATCGTAACAGACACTTACGCAAAGGGCAACGATGTTGTAGTTGTTGTATCCGCTCAGGGCGACACAACAGACGACCTCATCGAAAAGGCAAACGAAATCAATCCAAAGGCTTCAAAAAGAGAAAAAGATATGCTTCTTGCCGCTGGCGAGCAGATTTCTATTTCACTTCTTGCAATGGCAATCGAAAAGCTCGGTTACCACGCAGTTTCACTTCTTGGCTGGCAGGCAGGTTTCAACACCACTTCTGCCCACACAAGCGCAAGAATCAGAAAGGTTGAGCCTGACAGAATTAAGAAAGAGCTTGACAAGAAGAACATTGTAATCGTTGCAGGCTTTCAGGGTATTTCAAAATACGGTGACATTACAACACTCGGAAGAGGCGGTTCAGATACAAGTGCCGTAGCTATTGCAGCAGCAATGCACGCTGACCTCTGTCAGATTTACACCGATGTTGAGGGTGTTTACACAGCTGACCCGAGAAAGGTTCCAAACGCTAAGAAACTTAAAGAAATTTCTTATGACGAAATGCTTGAGCTTGCCACACTCGGTGCTCAGGTTCTTAACAACCGTTCGGTTGAAATGGCTAAAAAATATAATATCGAGCTTGAAGTGCTTTCAAGTATGACAAAGGCTTCGGGTACAATTGTAAAGGAGAAAACTAAAATGGAAAAAATGTTAATCAGCGGTGTTGCTAAAGATACAGATGTTGCAAGAATTTCTGTTATGGGTGTTCCGAATATTCCGGGTCTTGCTTTCAAGATGTTCTCAAAGCTTTCTGCAAAAGATATTAATGTTGACATTATTCTTCAGTCAATCGGCCACGACGGCAAGAAGGACATCAGCTTTACAGTTGCCAAGAACAGAGGCGAAGAGGCTGTTGCTCTTATGAAGGAATACACAGAGAACCTTGGTGCAGAGGAAATTCTCTATGACGATAAGGTTGCTAAGATTTCAATTGTAGGCGCTGGTATGGAAAGCCACGCAGGCGTTGCTACAAAGATGTTTGAGGCTCTTTATGACGCTCAGATCAACATCCAGATGATCAGCACAAGCGAAATCAAGGTTTCAGTTCTTATTGATTTAGCTGACGCTGACAAGGCTGTAAGCGCTATCCACGATAAGTTCTTTGACTAATAGAAGAGCCGAGGTTCGTAGCCTTAAAATAACTTAACTTCAGTTAAATCAAAATCCCTGTCCATAAACGGACAGGGATTTTTTTGTAGTGGTGAACAAGGTTTACCGATACTGATTTGTGACATTTATAAAATTAATCTTGACAAAACATTCTGCCATTACTTGCGGGCGGATAATGACCTCCCGTCTGAAATATAGTCGCAATGCGTTGTGCATAAAAGCACTGCCTTTTGCTCGTTATTTCAGACAGCGCTTTGCTCCCTTTATCCGCCACCGGCGGCGGTCGCAAGGCTACCCCTACGGTTGATTGGACAAACAATTACAATACTACGCTCGGGCATAATATGTTTTTGGCATTATAAAACTGTCTGCACGAATTGGGAACGGCGGCTCACCGTTACTTCAAATAATAATAAATATGGTCGGGAACAATAAGATTTGCACTTAACAAAACTTTATTCCCGACCACAATTTTCAATTTTCTATTTTCAACTTTCAATTTTAAAAAATTTCCGTTCTGGCATAATATGTTTTTGTTATATCATACTTTCTTCACGAACGGAAAATGCTTAATAATAGTAATATCCTGCACGGAAAACTCCGTTGAAGATATTGATGCCACAGACTGCAAATATAATTGAAATAACTATTGCAATCACAAATACAATGAGGAACATAATAAGGGCGGCTCTTGCGTAGTTTTTGAGTGACTTCTTTGTTGATGAGCTGAATGCCCAGACAAAGAGCATAATAAGGTTTACAAGTGGCAGACAACTTAACAACATAACGCCAATCCAACCACCTACGCTTACAGGTTGGGTTTCCGGAGTGCCGTATGACGGAACAACAGGCGGAACAGGCTGTGCATTGTATGTCTGTTGATACTGTGTGTTGTACTGCTGATTGTAGCCGTTGTTATAGTTCTGATACTGATTACCGTACTTGCCCTGATTTGCACCGTAAGCATTGTTCGGTGAGTTTGTAAACTGCTGACCATACGAAGTTCTGTTAGGCTGTGGCTGCTGATAATAAGTCTGATCCTGCTGACCGTACTGCTGTGAAGAATACGGATTCTGCTGTGACTGATTGTCGGCAGTCGGCTGTGCGTTATCAACCTCCGGCTGTGAAGTCTGCACATTCTCGTAAGGATTCTGCTGAACATCTTCCGCTACCGTATTTTCAACAGGCTGTGTCTCAGGCTCTGAAGTCTTCTCAACAGGAGTTCCGCAGTAGGTGCAGAACATTGCACCGTTGTCTATTTCGTGATTGCAATTTTTACATACCATATATAATCGCTCCTTGCATAATGTTCTATAAATAGTATGCTATCATTTTACACTATTTGCCTTACAAAATCAACAATATTCCATACAATAATTCAACAATATTACAAAAAGCGACAGTTTTATAACTGCCGCTTTTCTATTACACTCCCCTTTTCATAAGTTTGTGGGGAATTATTTTATTTTCTTTGAGTGACGCTTTTACATCTATAATACGCTGATTTGACGAGCCTCTGAAAACAAGGCTTATATCGTGAAGTGCCTCAACAAATTCACCGTCAACAAGCACATCAATCATAGAAAGCATTTCGTCCGTACATTCACATCTCGCTCTGCTGTCGGAGAGAAGCTCTTTGTCAAACAGATAACCCGAATAACACCATATTGTTTTGTCGGGATATTTTTCCCTGACACGCTTTAAGAACGGCACTAAGGCTCTCTGATTTGACGGTTCAAAGGGTTCACCGCCGAGCAATGACAGCCCGTCAATATATGACGGTTCAAGCTCTTTGAGAATTTTATCCTCAACCTCTTTTGTGAATGGTTTGCCGTAATCAAAGCTCCATGTCTGCGGATTAAAGCAGTTTTTGCAATGATGAGTACAGCCCGATACAAAGAGCGATACTCTCACTCCCTCACCGTTTGCGATATCGCAGAGTTTAATTTCTCCGTAATTCATCAGAGATGGAGCACCCTTTCCTCAATTTCCTGAGTTCTGCCCTGATTCCAGAACTGAGTTCCGATATAGCCGCAGGTTCTTCTTGCAACATTCATCTTGTCCTGATCACGGTTGCCACAATTAGGACACTCCCACACAAGCTTGCCGTCATCGTGAACAATCTTGATTTCTCCGTCATATCCGCAAACCTGACAGTAATCGCTCTTTGTGTTAAGTTCTGCATACATAATGTTATCGTAAATGAACTTGATAACCTGCAAAACAGCGGGAATGTTGTCCTGCATATTAGGAACTTCAACATAGCTGATTGCACCGCCCGGTGACAAAGCCTGAAATTCAGACTCAAGTTTCAGCTTGCTGAATGCGTCAATGTTTTCTGTAACATGAACATGGTAGCTGTTAGTGATGTAGTTCTTGTCTGTTACGCCCTTGATAATGCCAAAACGCTTCTGAAGGCACTTTGCAAACTTATATGTTGTGCTTTCAAGCGGTGTGCCGTAGAGGCTGTAATCGATGTCCTCTGCCTCTTTCCACTTTGCGCAGTAGTCATTGAGCTTCTGCATAATTTCAAGGCCGAGTTCTTTGCCCTCTTTTTCTGTGAGCTTTTTGCCGATAAGGCTGTAAACACACTCCCAAAGACCTGCATAACCGAGTGAAAGTGTTGAATAACCGCCGTGGAGGAGTTTGTCAATCTTCTCACCCTTTTTAAGTCTTGCCAAAGCACCGTACTGCCACAAAATAGGAGCGGCATCCGAAAGTGTGCCTGTAAGACGCTCGTGACGGCACTGCAATGCTCTGTGGCAAAGTTCCATTCTCTCGTCAAAAATCTTCCAGAATTTATCAAGGTCCTTGCCTGCGCTGAGTCCGATATCAACAAGGTTTACGGTTACGACGCCCTGATTGAATCTGCCGTAATATTTCGGCTTGCCGTTCTCGTCAACATACGGAGTAAGGAAACTTCTGCAACCCATACAGGTAAAGCAATGTCCCTCACCGTTTTTATCAATTTTGCTCTGGAGCATAACCTTCTCAGAGATATAGTCGGGAACCATTCTCTTTGCGGTACACTTTGCGGCAAGCTCTGTAAGATACCAATACTTGCTGTCCTCTGTGATGTTATCCTCTTCAAGCACATAAATAAGCTTTGGAAACGCAGGAGTAATCCACACACCCTTTTCATTTTTAACGCCCTTGTGACGCTGTTTGAGTGTTTCCTCAATAATCATAGCAAGGTCGTGCTTTTCCTGCTCATTTTTAGCCTCGTTAAGATACATAAATACTGTTACAAACGGTGCCTGACCGTTTGTTGTGAGCAAAGTAACAACCTGATACTGGATGGTCTGAACACCACGGTTTACTTCCTTGCGAAGCCTTTGTTCAACGATATCGTTAATTTTCTCTTCTGTTGGATGAACACCGAGTTCTTCAATTTCTGCAAGAGTTTCTCTGCGGATTTTCTCACGGGAAACCTGAACAAACGGTGCAAGATGAGCAAGGCTTATGCTCTGACCGCCGTACTGGTTGCTGGCAACCTGAGCGATAATCTGTGTTGCAATGTTACACGCTGTTGAAAAGCTGTGCGGTCTTTCGATAAGTGTGTCGCTGATAACCGTGCCGTTCTGGAGCATATCCTCAAGGTTTACAAGATCGCAGTTGTGCATATGCTGTGCAAAATAATCGGCGTCGTGAAAATGAATAATACCTTCCTTATCAGCCTCAACAATATCAGCCGGCAAAAGCATTCTTCTTGTAAGGTCACGGCTGACCTCGCCCGCCATATAGTCACGCTGAACGCTGTTAACTGTCGGGTTCTTATTTGAATTTTCCTGCTTTACTTCCTCGTTATTGCACTCAATGAGAGAAAGAATTCTGTTATCGGTTGTGTTGGCCTTACGAACAAGCGAACGGTTGTAGCGGTAACGCACATATCTTCTTGCAAGTTCGAACGCACCTTTTGCCATAAGCTGGTCTTCAACCATATCCTGAATTTCCTCAACGGATACGGCTCTCTTGATTTTGTTGCACTTGTACTCAACATAGTCGGCAATATCCTCAATCTGCTCGTCTGTAAGGAACTTGTGTTCCCCTGAACCGTTTGCCTTTTTAACGGCATTAATAATCTTATCAATATTGAAATCTTCTTCTGAGCCGTTACGCTTGATAATTCTCATAATCCTTCCCCTTCTCCTTTTTTGTGGTACTTTTTGGTAAAATAATCTCTATATAAAACAAAGTTAAACTTCTGATAAATGCCGTTTTCAGTAAAATTGCAAGGGAAAATCTCCCCTTGCGAACGCAAGACTAATTATACAATAATTGTAATATAAATACTGTTGCACAGGCAACAATTATGTGATATACTATACTATATCTTGTGGCAGGACAAAAAATGCCACACATTATGGAGTGTTACAAATGATAGAGCAAATAGGCGGTGCAAAGCTTGAAAAATCAGATTTCATCGGAATAAATGAGTGTTTTCAACCCGTTGAAAGAGAGTATAAAAGGGGCGAAATCATAACTACATATTCACCCGAAAATGACACAATTTGTATCATAAAAGAAGGAACTGTTTATCTGACAACCGACAACGCCGAAAGTCAGCGAAGAATTATTTCTTTTTATGAAAAGGGCGACATAATCGTCACCTGCATTGTGCCGGAATCCGACAACAGAATTTTTTATCTTACCGCAAAAACAAATTGCAAAATTGATTTTGTGAAATATTCAAAATTTATAACCTGTTGTGAAAAGCATTGCAGTAAACATCTGAAAATTATAAATGCATACATCAATAAATCTCATAAAAAAAGCCTTGCCCACGCAGACATTCTCTGTCAGCAAACACTGAGGAGCAAGCTTATAACATTTTTTGAATACATTAAAAAAGGAAAAGGTAAAAACACCTTCTTCCTTCCACTTCCGCTCTCCGACCTTGCAGACTACCTTTCTGTTGACCGAAGTGCAATGATGCGTGAAATAAAAAAGATGAATGAGGAAAACATTATAATATCCGACAAACGGAAAATTACTGTTTTGGAAAATTCGACCGAATTATAATCTTCTCCCGTGCATAAACAATGAAAAATTGCAGATACCTATACTGTCTGCTTCTCACCGTGCAAAACCGTTATCACGCACACAACTTACAACTGTATAACAATTTCAGGTGCCTGCAAGCTTTTGCGGGCACTGTTTTTTACACAAAACACACCGTCGGTGTCTGTGCGAACAACGATTTATATTGTAGTATAAAAAGAGTTCCCAGTCAACACGATAAAAGAATTATAAGCAGAATAATTGATTTGGCTGATTTTGAACGATAAATGACTGAATTGACTGATTTAAATTATTTTGTGGTAATGTTATACCATTTTATGGCATTTCAATATGTTTTTTTGTTAGCTAATTTGCTAAATTTAAAAAATATTGAATTTTTTTGAATTTTTTTGACTGAATTTGCTTGACTTTTAAAAAACGGGTGCTATAATATAGTCAAGAGGTGAGGATAATGCTTACACAGGACAGATACCGTGCAATACTTGATCTTCTTGAAGAGAAAAATTCGGTTACTGTATCGGAATTGACAAAATTGCTCGACTCGTCGGAGTCAACAATAAGAAGAGATCTTTCCGCCCTTGACGAGATGGGAAAGCTCACAAAGGTTTTTGGCGGTGCAACTTCAATTAAAAGAAACGAAGGAATTTTTGAAGATGCAGTAAGCAACCGTGAAACCGTTATGAGTGATGAGAAAGATTTGGTTGCAGAGTACTGTGCAAAGCTTATCAACGACTCGGATTTTGTTTATATAGATGCAGGCTCAACAACATTAAAGCTCGTTGACCACATAACAAACACAAACGCAACTTATGTTACAAACGGCATTACACACGCCCGAATGCTTATTCACAAGGGTATGCAGACATATATTGTCGGCGGAAGAATAAAACCTGTTACGGAGGCTGTTGTAGGTGCCGAAGCAATAAAAAGCATAAACTGCTTTAATTTTACAAAAGCTTTTATGGGAGCAAACGGAATTGACCTTGATTCGGGGTTCACAACTCCCGACATTGAGGAGGGTCTTATAAAGGAAACGGCAATAGACAAATCGTATATGGCATTTGTCCTTGCAGACCACACCAAATTTCGCAGGGTGTATCCCGTAACATTTGCCCCTCTTGAAAAATGTTGCATAATCACCGATAAGTTGACTGTACCGGACTTTTCGCAGGCAACGGTGATAAAGGAGGTTAAAAAATGATCTACACCGTAACGCTTAACCCGTCTATCGACTACATTGTCAGGCTTGACTCACTTGTTCCGGGAATAACAAACAGAACGACAAGCGAAGAATATTACTACGGCGGTAAGGGAATCAATGTTTCTTGCGTTCTCGCCGAGCTTGACCTTGAAAGCACGGCGTTCGGATTTGTGGCCGGTTTTACAGGCGATGCCATTGAAAAAGGCATCCGCAATGACAAGATTATCACCGACTTTATAAAACTTGAAAGCGGAATTTCAAGAATTAACATAAAAATCAAAGCCGGTGTTGAAACGGAAATCAATTGTCAAGGCCCACATATCACCGAAGAAGAACTTGAAAGATTGTTTTCAAAAATCGACAGAATATCTGACGGCGACACAATCGTAATTGCAGGAAATATTCCAAATACAATGCCCGATGATGTTTACGAAAGAATCCTTGAAAGAATCAAGGGCAAAGATGTACGAATCGTAGTTGACGCAACAAAGAAACTTTTGCTCAACGCACTTAAGTACAGGCCGTTCCTCATCAAGCCAAACAGACAGGAACTTTCCGAAATGTTCGGGGTCGAAATCAACACCGAAGATGATATTGAAAAGTATGCAAAGGAGCTTCAAAAACTCGGTGCAAAAAATGTTCTCATCTCACTCGGCGGCGACGGAGCGATGCTCATTGACGAATTTGGAGAAAGACACAAAGCAGGAGTCCTCAAAGAGAAGGTAATCAACACCGTTGGTTCGGGTGACTCGATGGTAGCAGGCTTTGTGGCAGGATATGAAAAAACAAAAAGCTACCCCTATGCTCTGAAATTAGGCAGTGTGTGCGGAAATGCAACAGCATTTCTTGACGGACTTGCCACAAAAGAAAAAATAAATGAATTGCTTGCAAAATTTTAATTAAAAAGGAGAGAAGATTATGCGTATCACAGATTTACTGAAAAAATCGGGTATAGCTCTCGGTGTTAAAGTTGCCAATAAGAGCGAAGCAATTGACAAACTTATTTCATTACATGAAAAATGCGGAAACCTCAAAGATGTTAAAGCCTACAAAGAGGGAATCCTCAACCGTGAAAAACTCGGCACAACAGCCGTTGGTATGGAAGTTGCAATTCCCCATGCCAAGAGCGATGCTGTAAAGGCTCCGGCCCTCACAGCTATCACAGTTCCTGACGGTGTTGATTATGACTCACCTGACGGTCAGCCCTGTAAGTTACTCTTTATGATTGCCGCAACAACAGACGGTGATGTTCATCTTGAAGTTCTTGCAAGACTTATGCAGCTTTTGATGCACGAAGATTTTACAGCACAGCTTAAAGCCGCAAAAACTCCCGAAGAGTTCATATCAATTATTGATGCAAAAGAAACTGAGAAGTTCCCTGATGAGCCAAAAGCAGAAGTTCCTGCAAAGAAGGGTTACAGAGTTCTCGCTATCACAGCTTGCCCGACAGGTATTGCTCATACTTATATGGCGGCTGAATCACTCCAGAAAGCCGGCGACAGCCTTAACATTCCGATTAAGGTTGAAACAAACGGTTCAGGCGGTGCAAAGAATGTACTTACCGAAGAAGAAATTGCAAACTGCGACGGTATCATCATTGCCGCTGACATAACAATCAATCTTGCCCGTTTTGACGGAAAGCCTGTTTTACAGTGTGCTGTTTCAGACGGTATTCATAAGCCGGAAGAGCTTATCAACAAGATTGTAAACAAAGAAGTTCCCGTATATCATCACAAGGGCGGTTCTGCCGATGCTCCAAAGAAGAGAGGCGGCGCTTACGGTCACCTTATGAACGGTGTATCACATATGCTCCCGTTCGTTGTAGCAGGCGGTATCTTCATCGCAATCGCATTCCTTATTGATATTGCGTGCGGTGTAAACGCACAGGAAGTCGGCAGTGCATTTGGTACTGTAACTCCTGTTGCAGCATGGTTCAAGACACTCGGCGGTGTAGCATTTAACCTTATGGTTCCAATCCTTTCAGGATTTATCGCAATGTCAATTGCAGACCGTCCAGGCCTTCTCGTTGGTCTTGTAGGCGGCTTTATGGCAACATCGGGTGCAACCTTTGCTGATCCGGGTGCCGCTAACACAGTTCCGTCAGGCTTCCTCGGCGGCTTGCTCGCAGGTTTCGTAGGCGGTTACTTGATGCTCGCTATCGAGAAAATGTGTGACAAGATGCCCAAGGCTCTTGAGGGTATTAAGCCCGTTCTCATCTATCCGCTCCTCGGACTCGGCGGTATTCTCGTTGTAATGTGCGCAGTCAACCCGTTTATGGGTATGATCAACTCAGGTATGTCAAACGGCCTTAACGCAATCGCAGCTAACCCTGCAATGATGGTTCCGCTTTGTGCACTCCTCGCAGGCATGATGGCTATTGATATGGGTGGCCCATTCAACAAGGCAGCTTACGCATTCGCAACACTTAACCTAGCAAACGCAGACGATCAGGCATACATCATTATGGCAGCAGTTATGATCGGCGGTATGGTTCCTCCAATCGCAATTGCTCTTTCAAACACATTCTTCAAGAATCGTTGGACAGACGAAGAAAGAAAGAACGCTCCTGTAAACTATGTAATGGGTCTTTCATTCATCACAGAGGGTGCAATTCCTTACGCAGCAGGTCATCCGCTTCAGGTTATCCCTTCATGTATCGTTGGTTCAGCAGTAGCAGGCGCACTTTCAGCTCTCTTTGGCTGTAAGCTTATGGCTCCTCACGGCGGTATCTTTGTATTCGCAACAATGCAGGGCACATGGTACTTCTACCTTCTCGCTCTTGCAATCGGTGCAGTGGTTTCAATGCTTATGCTTGCACTTCTCAAGAGACCGCTTAAGAAATAATTAATAATTAATTTGCCATTACCTGTTTTTTGAAATGTTTTGTTCCTCGGCACCGGCGTAAAAACCGGTGCCACCCCTCAAAACTCAAAGAACAATTTAACAAGATAACAGACTATTTCAAAACTTTAAAACGAAAAAAATTATGAAGGAGATTTTAATTATGGTATCAAAGAAACTCGTACTCACAAATGCACAGGGATTTCATATGCGTCCGGCATCAGTTTTTGCAACAGCTATGGGCAAATACAGCTGTGATGTAACAATTAAATTTAACGGCAATCAGTACAACGCAAAAAGCCTTCTCAACATTATTGCAGCATGCATCAAGTGCGGCAGTGAAATTGAAGTTATCTGCGACGGTGCTGACGAAAACGAGGCTCTTGCAGAGGCAACACAGCTCATTGAGAGCGGCCTTGGCGAGTAAGACGCCGACAGACAGTTACAAGAGGTGAAGATTATGCTACACGGAACAGCCGCATCCGAGGGTATCGGAATCGGTAAGGTAATGCTTATCGAAGAGCATTCGCTTGAATACACTCCACGAACAGTAACAGATACTGAGGCAGAATCACAGCGTTTTAAAACAGCGGTTGATGCCTTTTGTTACAATACCGAAAAGCAGGCCGAAAACCTTCGTAATTCAGCCGGTGAAAAAGAAGCCGAAATTCTTGCCGGACACATTCAGATTATCAGAGATCCGTATCTCAGCGGTGAAATTGAAAAGCTGATTGCAGACGGTCAGTGTGCGGAGGCTGCTCTTGAGCATATGTGCGATATGTTTATCGCAATGTTCTCGGCGGCTGACGATGAGCTTACAAAACAGCGTGCGGCTGATGTCAGAGATATCAAAAGCGGTGTTCTCGGCATTCTTCTCGGAGTAAACGAAGTTAAAGTAAGCGATGCGCCAAAGGGCACAGTGCTTGTTGCTAAGGAACTTACCCCTTCTGTTACGGCAGGTATTGTAAAAGAAAACATATCAGGCATTATTACTGAAACAGGCGGAACAACTTCACACTCTGCAATTCTTGCAAGAGCGCTTGAAATTCCCGCTGTACTCAGTGTTGAGGGTGTCGCATCAAGCCTGAAAAACGGCGACACAGTTGTAGTTGACGGCAGTGAGGGCAATGTAATTGTTAATCCCGATGACAACACAATTGCAGAGTACTCCAAAAAGCGTGACGCTTTCCTTGCAGAACGCAAAGAGCTTGAAAATTACAGGGGACGAGAAACAAAATCCGCAAGCGGAGAAGTTTATGAACTTTTCTGCAACATAGGAAAACCGGAAGATGCTGTCAAAGCAGTTGATGCAGACGGCGAGGGTGTCGGTCTTTTCAGAACAGAGTTTCTGTTTATGGATAGGACTTCACTTCCGACAGAGGACGAACAGTTTGAAGCCTACAAAAAGGCGGCTCTTATCTTAAAGGGCAAGTCGCTGATTATCAGAACACTTGATATCGGCGGTGACAAGGACATTCCGTAC
>CACXEX010000147.1 GCA_902766775.1 uncultured Ruminococcus sp.
GTTAGGGTCATCAAAAAGGTTGACAACGACTGACTCAAGCTGACCTTTGTTGAGCCTGAATTCCTTTTTCTCTCTGAAAACAGGGTTCACGCAAAATCTGTGACCTGCAACAAAAGGAATTTTCTTTCTCTTGTTAAATACCTTTATACAGCTTTCAAAATAGTTGTCGCTGAATGTGTCGCCGCAATTGCACACCGTAATGTATTGACCTGATGCTTTTGATGCGGCAAGATTACAGGCATCGGCAAAACTTTTGACCGACTTTGCAGGAATCACCTTGCACATAGGCATATTGGCAATTGCATTTTTGCTTGCAGTCTTTTCGGTAGCATCAACAATAAGCACTTCAATGTTCTCTTGATTAATATTCTTTTGCTCGGATATTGAAGACAGAGTATCTATTAATTTGTTATTGCTCTCAAGAAAGGGGACAATAACAGAAACAATTATACCGCTCATAGTACCTCCAGAAAAAAATTATCTCATTAAATTATACCACAGTTAGTGAAAAATGCAAACTTTTCTTTGATATTGTATGTCGCAAATTTGTGGAACACAAGGTAATATGATGAAATACCAAAAAATGGCAATAAAAAACAAGCGACAGCCCTAAAACTGTCACTTGTCGAATTTGAATTTAATTAAAATCTGTCGTCATAAACGGCACGGCAACCGCCGATATATTTCGGGCGAGTTCTTGCGGCAAGCAAAATTGCCTTTCCGATATGGTCAATACTGAGCCTTACGGGAACAGCAACCCTTTTAAGGTGCATACCGATAAGTGTTCCGCCAATGTCAAGACCTGCGTCAGCCTTGATTTCTTCAAGTGCAACAGGATCTTTGAATGTTTTGTACGCTGTTGTGGCAAACGAACCGCCTGCCTTTGGCTGGGGAACAACATTCACGATTTCAGCATTCGGAACAGCTTCACGCTCAACGATGATTGCACGGTTGAGGTGTTCACAACATTGTGCGGCAAGATAAATCTTTCTTTCGCTAAGCACTTCATAAATACCCTTGAAAACAGCCTGTGCGGTTTCAAGGCTTGAATTATGACCGATAGTTCCGCCGGCAACCTCGCTTGAGGAACAGCCGATTACAACAATACTGCCCTCTTTAAGCTTTGCAACATCGCAAAGTTCATTACAAGCCTGTTTTGCCTGAGCATAAATTTCTTCATACATATATGTCAACTCCTTAGTTGTGTTAATTTTCATCTACTATATTATACCATTCTTTTTGCAAAGTACAAGTTTTTAATTTCATTAACTGTACAATGTATTCTTCATTTTACAATGGAATTTTTTTGTGCTATAATTTCTTGTAATAAAAAATGATTGGAAGATGAAATTATGTGTGAAGTAATAATAAGACGAGCAAGATTGACAGATATACCGCAGATTGATAAACTGCTTTTTGAGGTTCACAAGGTTCACAGCGACATCCGCCCCGACCTTTTCACACCGGGTGAGAAAAAATATGCCGATGAGGAACTGGAGCGAATTATTGTTGATGACCAAAAGCCGATTTTTGTGGCAGAACACGGCGGAAAAATTCTCGGCTATGCTTTTTGCATTTTTAAGCAGGACCTTGAAAGCAAGTCCGTTACCGATATAAAGACATTGTACATTGACGATTTGTGCGTTGACGAAGACTCAAGGGGTATGCACATCGGCACAAAGCTTTATAATTATGTTATTGATTTTGCAAAGTCAAGCGGTTGCTACAATGTTACCCTTAATGTGTGGACCGGCAATGACAACGCAATGAAATTTTACGAACATGTCGGTCTGAAAGTTCAGAAAATCGGTATGGAAACAATTCTTTAAAAGAAATATTATTGATATGTCGGAAAGATTTTCTCTCCGACATATTTTTTGCCGCTGTTATGGCATATTTATTGCTTTAGCGGTGGATTGTGTGCTAAAATAGCGGTAGATAAATTACAAAGGTGGATATGAAGATATGAACATTCTTCATCTGTCGGATATACATTTCGGAAGAAATTATCCGTGCTACGGTTTAAGTGACAATTTTAAAAGACACGATGAAATACTCGAAGAACTTATAGAGATAATCTCAAACCTTGACGATGCGTTAAAGCCCGAGCATATTCTGTTTACAGGTGATATTGTATGGCACGGAAAAACAAAGGAGTATGCCGAGGCAGAGGTGTGGTTCAAAAAGCTTTTGAAAGCCTGCAACCTTACGGGCAAGGATATTTCGTTTTGTGTGGGAAACCACGACCTTGATCTTTCCTACACATCTGCCGATATGGGACTCACCTCCGATATGGTGTCTGAAATTGACGAATTGTACAGATACGAAAACATCCACAAAATGGAACCGTGTATGTATGCCTACAACAACTTTTGTAAAAATATCGGAACAGAACCGTATGTCTATCCCTATCACGGCAAAAAGCGATACAGTTACAGTGTAGGGTATAAAGATGTGACTTTCGGCAGCGGAAAAACAGTAAGACTTTTGTCGATGAACACCTCACTTTTGATGACGCAGCATAATATTCCCGATGACAAAATGTGGCTTGGCAGAGAACAGATAAAGTCGCTTATGCGATACGGAATACTCCCGTCTGATAAAAATATCTGGTACACAATTGCATTGTTCCACCATTCCGACAGATTTTTGCACCCTAACGAAACGAGTACCTATGACGGACGGAGTGCAACTCTGCCTTTGATGATGAATTTTGCAAACCTTCTGCTCTGCGGTCACACTGAAAGCGGAGGCAGACCACGACTTGTCCGTCAGCTTGGCGGCGGAACAATACTTCTCGGCGGTGCGGCTTATTACAGTGATGACCACACAAACGCATTTTCAATGATTTATGTTTCTGACAAAAAGCCGACAATGGGATACATTCCGTATGTGTACGAAAACGGCTGGACTGACTATGATTTTTATCATCAGGAACTTGATGTTGAAAAGTGCAAGAGCTTTGCGCCTGACGGAAAATTCTATGAAAGTGTAACGATTGTGTGCAAATCGGGTGATGATAGTTTTAAAATAAACTTTGATAAAATCGAAGTCAGAGAATACGAGAAAAACGGAGCAAAGTATATTCACCTTGACAGCGACAGCGATATTTCAAATGACTTTTACATTTCAGCAGATATTTCTTTAAACGAAAAATCGCCGTTGAAAATATCATTAAATCCCACAAAAAACAGGGTTGTCGGCGCAATCCTCAATTATGACGAATACAGTAATTTTGCCGATAATCACGGTGAAAATTCCGACAGCGTATGCGAAATTGTTTTGCAGAACGGAGAAGTTCTGTTTTTATTTAACGGCTTTTCAGCCGAAGGTGTCAATGTAACCGACAGAAATCTGCTTGAGGATATACGATTGCTTGAAAAAAGCTTTGATGTGATTTTCAATCTTCCGAGCGTTGTTACCGACAGGGACAAAAGCAAAATTGAAATTCTCAAAACTATGGCAACAAAAGGCTACACCGACAGAATAAAACCGCTTAGTTCATTTACAATTACGGCTGATTATGACAGAATGAACAGGATAATATCATCTGCCCGTTGTGAAAATCTGTTTCAAATTAAAAGGGAAGAGGTGTTCTCAATCAACCTTTTCGGCGTGAATGTAAACCTCGGCAAGGTTACAATGTGTTCGTTTCCGTTCAAACTTGATATGGACGATGCCGAATACAAATTCAGAACATTCAGAGAAAATGATGTGAGAACCTGCGTGTTCAATGCAGAGGGCAAAGTGAAAGCGTACATTGTAACCGATTACGAAAGCTTTGCAAAGGAAAAGCAAATTCCGCACCTTGCACCTCTCGGAAAAAACGACAACCTTGATTTTAAACTTGATTTCTGATTTTGCGGTGGCGAATATGATAAAACTAAAACAGAAAAATGATAAAATAATACGCAGAATGGTATTGAATGCCGCTTTCGGAATTGTTCTTATGGAAATTTCGGGTGCGGTAACATACATAATTGACGGTATCATAACAAGTCGTTTCATCGGCAGTACGGCACTTTCGGCAAGCAGTATGGCAGGCTTTTGCTTTACACTTTTTGCCGTGATCAGCGGAGTGATTTCCGCAGGAGCGCAACAAATTTGTTCAAACGATGTCGGCAAAGGCAAGGTTAAAGAGGTAAACAAAACCTTTTCGGCAGTTGTGTTTGTAACGCTTGTGCTGTCGGTTCTGATTGCACTTTTCGGAATAATCTTCCCCGGACTTGTGGCAAACCTTGTCGGTGCGTCAACGAGCGATGCCGAGCTTTACGGCTATGCAAGAGATTACATACAGGGATTTTTCATCGGTGCACCGGGGCATATTTTCATAGCCGTGCTTATTCCCGAGGTTCAGCTTGAGGGCAAAAACAAACTCATAACGGCGTCAATCGCAGTTCTGACAGTTGCCGATATCCTCGGTGATTTGCTCAATGTGCTTGTTTTCCACGGCGGAATGTTCGGAATGGGACTTGCAACCTCAATAAGCTATTTTTTGAGTGCGGTTGTATTGCTGTTTGCGTTTTTCAGAAAAGAATCAATGCTGAAAATCAATTTCAAAAATATGAGCTTTTCGGCTATGCCGTCACTTCTCAACATAGGACTTCCCCGTGCAACAAAGCGAATCGGCAACCTCGTCCGTCCTCTTGTCATCAACCGACTTATTCTTATTGCAGGCGGAAGTATTGCAATGGCGGCTTTCTCTGTTGAACAGAATCTCAGGTATTTTACCGAGAGTGTCGGAGTGGGAATTGCGGGAGCGGCGTTTCTGCTTGTCGGTATGTTCATTGGCGAAAAGGACGGTTCATCTCTCAAAAAGACAAACGCTGTTTCAATCCGTTATATAGTATTTGGTGTGGGAGCGCTTGCGGTTGTTTATTTTATTGCCGCACCGTGGCTTGCAATGCTGTATCATTCCACAACATCACCGTCCTACGGCTGGGCGGTAGCTGTGTTGAGATGTCATGCAGTCAGCCTTCCGTTCCTTGCATTCAATGAATTTTACATCAGCCTTGTTCAGGCAACAGGCAAAATCAAGCTTGCACACTTTGTTACATTTCTCAACAAGTTTGCGTACATTGTGGCTCTCAGCCTTGCGTTTCAGCCGCTTGGTGTGTGGGGCTTGTGGCTTGCAATTCCGCTCAGCGAAATACTTCTTTGTGCAACAATCATTGTTGTAAATGCCGTGAAAAATGCAAAGAATCCCAAAAGAAAATCACCGTTCAGCCTTTGTGACGATGTCAATGAAAATCCTGATTCATCCGTTGAACTCACAATTGAGGGCAAAGATGATGTGTTTGAAATGAACAGAATTGTCGAGGAATTTTGCCAAAAACAGAATATGGACAGCAAGCAAAGCTATTATGTTCAGCTGTTTTTTGAAGAAATGGCAATGCTGATTATCGACCACGGTTTTGACGGCAAAAAGAAATATTCTATTGCAATCAGAATCTACAAGGACGATGATTCGCTCATTTTGCGAACCAAGGACAATTGCAGAGCATTTACCGCTCAGGAACAGAAAACAATGTACGACAAATCCGCAAGCGGTGAATATCTCGGAATCCGTATGGTGTTCGGACTTGCAAAAGATGTTAAATACATCAACACCATGAACATAAACAATTTTATAGTTACAATTTAATCTGTGCGGAATACGGTTTCACGCTGTATTCCGCTTTTGTTTTTGCTCTTGTTTGAAGATATAAATAATGATATAATCTTAATGCAGATGACCTGCCTTTACAGGCGGATTTATCTGTTTAATTAATTATGCCAAAAATAAAAGGAGCTTTTTATGAATATAACAAAAAAATCTGACGGAACTGTTCTCACGGTACTTGTTGAGGGCAGACTTGATGCAAAAACTTCACCCGACTTTTTTGATGATATGAAAAATTCAATCGACAATGTGACAGAACTTATACTCGATTTTGACAACCTCGACTACATCTCATCGGCAGGTTTAAGGTCAATTCTTTCACTTCTCAAAATAATGAACACAAAAGGCGATATGAAAATTATTAATGTCAGCGAGAAGGTTATGTCCGTTTTTGAGGTAACAAGCTTTACGGATATTCTTGACATCAGTCAGAAATAATGCGTTGGAGGATTTTATGTCCGAAAAATTTTCAATAAAACTAACTTCAAATCTTGATGATTTTGAAAATGTTCAGAAGTTTGTGGTGGAAAAGCTGTCCGATTGCAGCTGTTCTCAGAAAATTCTGATGCAGATTGAAATTATGATTGAAGAAATTTTCGTCAATATTTCAAAGTACGGCTACGCTCCCGATGAGGGCGAAATCACCGTTCAATGCGGAATTGAAAAAACTGCCGTTGAAATTACCTTTACCGATTTCGGCAAAAAGTTCAATCCTCTTGCAAAGGACGATGCCGACACAACTCTTTCTGCAGAGGAAAGACCTGTGGGCGGACTCGGAATTTTTATGACAAAAAAATTTGCCGATAATCTCGACTACAAATATGAGGACGGCAAAAATATTCTCACAATCAGAAAGAACTTCGGGTAGGTAACGGCTTATGAAAATGAAAGAAATAGCCCACAAGCTTATGGGCAGTGACAGCAGTAAAAAAATTTTTGAAAAGAACACCAAGCAGTCAAATATTTTCATCTCAAAAATGATGCTCGTGTTTGCCGTTGCGGTAGTTGCAAACACGGTTGTCAGCCTTATGCTTAACGGCGATTTGATTTATTCAAATGATGTCAAGGCAATATTTATTTACGATGCAATAACAATTCTTTTGCTTGTTGTTTCGGCATTGACAGCCCTTGTAAAAAAGGGCGAGGGGGCATATCTTCCGTATGTGCTAATGCTTTCTCTGACAATTTCGGCATACCTTGTAAACCAGAGAATGGTAAGCGGTGCAAGCATAGTCTTTATCTTTCCCATTATCATTTGTTGCCGATACTTTTTGCCACGGCTGACCTTTATTTCATCATTGCTTTCGCTGATTTCACTTGTCATTTCAATCGGCGAAACGGTTATGTACAACATTGAGCAGTTCGGAAATGAAGAAGGAATAGATGTTTTTATCAAAAATCTTGTGATTTCGTATCTTCCGACATTTGTGTCGATAATAGTTTGTGGACTTGCCTGTGTAATCATCTCAAAAAAGTGCCGTATGATGGTTGTTGAACAGGACGAAATTTCCACGAAAAATGCGGCTGTTCAAACGGAACTTAATCTTGCGTCGGATATTCAGATGAATATGTTGCCGAACACTTTTCCCGCTTTTCCTAACAGAAAAGAATTTGAGATTTTTGCTAATATGATTCCCGCAAAAGAGGTCGGCGGTGATTTTTACGATTTTTACCTCAAGGATGACGACCACCTTGTTATGACTATTGCAGATGTTTCCGACAAAGGCGTTCCCGCGGCATTGTTTATGTCGATGTCGAGAACGGTTTTAAAGCTGAACACAAAGAATTATAATTCTCCTGCGGAAATAATCAAAATGACAAACAATCAGCTTTGTGCTGAAAATAAGAACGAAATGTTCGTGACGGTCTGGTTTGCAATCTACGAAATCAGCACAGGCAAGTTGCGTTGTGTCAATGCCGGTCACGAGTATCCCGTCATATGTCGCAAAGACGGCAATTTTGAACTGTACAAGGACAAGCACAGCTTTGTTCTCGGCGGTATGGAAAATATGAAATTTACAGAATATGAGCTTGACCTTTGCGAAGGCGACACGCTTTTTGTCTATACAGATGGTGTTGTTGAGGCTGAAAACGAATCGGGCGAAGATTTTACGGAAAAAAGAATGGTCGATACGCTCAACAGATACAAGGATTGCAACGAACAGCTCCTTGTGGAAAATATGAAAAAGTCGGTGCTTGATTTTACAGGCAATGCCGACAGATTTGACGATATTACAATGATGGCATTCAAGGTGAATTTTGTGCCAAACAACAAATAAATTTTCGGGTATGGTGATAAGATGAAGAAAATTGCAGTCGGTATTCTGGCTCATGTCGATTCGGGAAAAACTACGCTTTCAGAGGCGCTGATGTACTCCTCGGGCAACATAACAAAGCTTGGCCGAGTTGACCACAGAGATTCTTTTCTCGACACATTTTCACTTGAGCGTGACCGTGGAATTACAATTTTTTCAAAACAGGCAGTTATGAAGTATAACGACACGGAGTTTACTCTGCTCGATACACCCGGCCATGTGGATTTTTCGGCTGAGGCGGAGCGTACACTTCAGGTGCTTGACTACGCAATTCTTGTAATCAGCGGAACTGACGGTGTTCAAAGCCATACCTGCACACTTTGGAAACTGCTGAAAAAGTACAATGTGCCTTGCTTTATTTTCGTAAACAAAATGGATCTTGACGGTGCGGACAAGCTTTCCGTTATGGCGCAACTGCGAACAGGACTTGACGAAAACTGCGTTGATTTCACCTATCCGAACTCCGACAGCTTTCGTGAAAGCGTTGCCGTGTGTGATGAAAAAATCCTTGAAAAATACTACGAAACCGATTCCGTTGAAAAGGCTGACATAATAGGTGCTATTAAAGAACGCAAAATCTTTCCGTGTATGTTCGGTTCGGCTCTCAAACTTGACGGTGTAAAGGCATTTTTGAACCTGCTTGACGAATACACGGTTATGCCCTCTTACGGCGATGAATTTGGTGCAAAAGTCTATAAAATTGCAGAGGACAATCAGGGCAATCGCCTTACATTTATGAAAATCACGGGCGGAAGTCTTAAAGTGCGTGAAGTCCTCCAAAGCGAAAAGAATACAAATGCCGAAAAGGTAAACAGAATAAGAATTTATTCGGGTGAAAAATTCACAGCCGTTGAAGAGGCTGTTGCAGGAACTGTTTGTGCGGTAACAGGAATAACATTCACATCGTCGGGTGACGGTTTGGGTGTTGAGAAAAATTCGGGAGTTCCCGTGCTCGAACCTGTTCTCACATATAAAGTTGAGTTGGAGGACGGAGTAGATGCCCACACGGCTCTTACAAAGCTTAAAACGCTTGAAAACGAAGATCCACAGCTGAATGTTGTGTGGAACAGCAGACTCGGCGAAATCCATATCCGCCTTATGGGCGAAATTCAGCTTGAAGTGCTGAGGTGCATAATAAAAGAGCGTTTAGGTATGAATGTATCGTTCAGTACAGGCAGTATAATCTATAAAGAAACTATCGAAAATACGGTTGAGGGTGTCGGTCATTTTGAGCCGTTAAGACACTATGCAGAGGTTCACCTCCTTTTGAAGCCTGCAAAGCGTGGCAGCGGAATTACAATTAATTCCCGTTGCAAAGAGGACTTGCTCGACCGCAACTGGCAAAGGCTGATTC
Organism: uncultured Ruminococcus sp.; assembly: GCA_902766775.1. Classification (GTDB taxonomy): domain Bacteria; phylum Bacillota; class Clostridia; order Oscillospirales; family Acutalibacteraceae; genus Ruminococcoides. Next base: position 9,332 of record CACXEX010000147.1, read on the forward strand.
TTACTCACCTCTGCGAAAAAACACATCTCGGTGTGCTGACAGGCTCGCCGATTACAGATATTGAAATCACGCTTGTTTCGGGAAAAGCTCACGCAAAGCA
>CACXEX010000148.1 GCA_902766775.1 uncultured Ruminococcus sp.
CCCTGCCATTATTAGACCAGTCTTAGTTAAGGCTGGTTTTTTTGTTTTTTATTTTTTATTTTATTCTCAAACTCTTATGATTGACACAAAAACGACTTAAAATCAACCATTAAGAAGGCAATTCTTGTTGATTGTTTTCAGAGAATGTATTGATCAGTTTTTCTCTATAATCATTTCTACAAACGAGGCGATTTTTTAACGATCACGTGTTCCGCCTCTGCTATTGCAATCACTTTAAAATGGCAATATAAAATGTATTGAAGTGCTTTTATATATTATAATAGGAACAGAGAATCCCGCATAAATACTATGTTTATGCGGGACTTTTTCATTTATAAATGAATTGAATTTTGCACAATTTGATAAATATGGCTGTTTTTTAATCGTCGTCTGTTCAAGAACAGACACTTTCGATAACAAAATTCATTTTTACATTGTTTGCTGTAATATTTTGATACCATATTATACCAAAGTTTGCTGTCCCATTATCTACCCTTTGCTTGCAAAAACAGCCCTGCGGTAGTGCAACTGCGGGGCTGTTGAAGAAATTTGTTATCTTATTTTATTAACATTCTTTCAATCAGAGCATCTTCCAGGTGTCTACATCGAACACGCCTTTGGTGGTTATGCGCAGGCTGGGGATAACGGGGAGGCTCAGAAACGAGAGGGTCATAAACGGGTCGATGCCCTTATCTGCGCCGAGGTTATAGGCGGCGGATTTGGCATTTTCGAGCTTTTCATTTACGGTTGTCAGCGGTTCATCGGACATCAAACCTGCGATTGGAAGTTCGAGCAGAGCCTTAATTTTGCCGTTTTCAACAACTGCGATACCGCCCTTGCTGTCTCTGATTGCATTCACGGCTACGGCAATATCGTCATCGTTACAGCCGACTGTAATAATGTTGTGCGAATCGTGAGCCACCGAGGTTGCGACTGCACCTGATTTCAGCGAATAGCCTTTAACATAGCCGACACCGATATGGTTTGTGCCCTTGTGACGCTCAACACAGGCGATTTTCAGAACATCGTTTTCCACATCAATTTTATCGGCTGTACCGAGGTTGCGTGTGAGCAATTCGCCGCCGACAAGTCCGATAAGACCTAATTTTCCCTCAACCTTGAAACTGCTCGGAGTTACGCTGTCAAGGTGGAAAGTATCAAAGCATTTTTCGGCAAGTTTTTCATCAACTGCGGGAGCAGGAAAGTCCTTAACCTCGCCGTCAAATACAAGTTTGCCACGCTTGAAAACAGTTTCGACATTGAAATCATCAAGGTTGTCAACAACGACAATATCGGCAAGATATCCCGGTGCAATCGCACCTTTGTTGTTGAGCAAAAAGTATCTTGCGGCGTGATGAGTTGCTGTTTTGAGGGCAACAATCGGGTCTACACCGCTTTTCAGCGCCTGTTTTACGATATAGTCGATATGACCGCCATAGAGCAAATCGCTGGGGTGCTTATCGTCTGTTGCAAACATACATCTTGCGTAATACTGCTGAGTCAACAGCGGCATAAGTGCCTTTAGATTATGAGCGGCAGTACCCTCTCTTATCATAATAAACTGACCTTTTCTCAGCTTTTCAAGGGCATTTTCAAAGGTGGAGCACTCGTGGTCTGAATAAACGCCTGCGGCAATGTATGCGTTGAGGTCATTGCCCGAAAGTTCGGGAGCGTGACCGTCAATCTTTTTGTGGTGAGCCTGAGATGCGACAATTTTTGAAACAACATTTTTGTCGCCGTTGATAACACCGACATAGTTCATCATCTCGGCAAGTCCGAGAACCTTTTTATGGTCAAAGTACGGGTCAATATCTTTGTAGCCAAGCTCCGCACCGCTTTCGTCAATTTCGGTTGCGGGCACACAAGACGGCATCATAAAATGAACATCAATCGGCAAATTTTGCGATGCCTGAATCATATATTCAACTCCGTCAATGCCCATTACATTGGCGATTTCGTGGGGGTCGGTTATGACGGTGGTTGTGCCGTGTGCAACAACTGCCTTGGCAAATTCAGCAGGAGTCACCATTGAACTTTCAAGGTGAATGTGTGCATCAATAAAGCCCGGGAGAATGAGTTTTCCGCTGACATCAATCTCTGTTTCGCCTTCATATTTTCCGACACCTGCAATAAGTCCGTTGGCAACGGCTATGTCACCGCACAAGAACTCGTTTGAGAACACATTAAGATACTTTGCGTTTTTCAAAACGAGGTCGGCTTTTTCTCTGCCCGCCGCAACCGCAATTATTCTCTGCTTTACTTCAAGCCTTCTGTTTATTTTCTGTTCGTATGTTTCCTGCATAAAAACACCGCCCTTCATAATTTTTTATATTAGATTATAACACCTTGCTAAGTGCTTTTCCATAAGTAATTTTCACGAATATTCTGAGCATATTTTTGGTAAATTGCATAAGATGGGTGCATATTTTCATCTGTTTAAGAAAAATAATTTTAGCAATTTATTGCGTTAATGTATTGAAATCTATTGATTTTGATGATATAATTTATTTGTAAATATTGTTTTTGGAGGGTTAAATTATGTCACACACATACAGCGAATTCTTACCGAGTTACAGCGTTGGAGTTGATTGCTACAAGGCAATTCCCGAAATTGTGAAACCGTACGGCAAAAAAGCGGTTGTAGTCGGCGGTAAAACGGCTATGGAAAAATCAAAAGAGGCTTTGCTTGAGGGTATTAAAGGCTCTGACATTGAAATCATTGATTTTGTATGGTACGGTGGCAACTCCAACTACGAAAATGTTGAAACAGTAAAGAACAATCCGTCTGTGCAAAAGGCTGATATGGTGTTCGGCGTCGGTGGCGGACGAGCTGTTGACACGGCAAAAACCTACTGTGCCTTATATGACAAGCCGTTGTTTGCATTTCCGACAATTGCGTCAAACTGTGCATCCTGCACCTCTCTTTCTGTAATGTACAATCCTGACGGCACTTTTAAGGAATATTAATACCACAAAGCCCCTGCAATCCACACATTTATCAATACAAAAATCATTGCGGAATCTCCCGAACAGCTTATGTGGGCAGGAATCGGCGACGCACTCTCAAAGGAATATGAAGTAGTTTTTGCGTGCCGTAAAAAGAATATGACCCATACCCCGTTGCTTGGCAAGGCAATTGCCGCTGCAAGCACCGAACCGCTCATAAACTTTGGCAAAAAGGCTCTCGGGGACTGCAAAAACAATGTTCCGACAGAGGCTATTGAACAGGTTGCACTTGACATTATCATTACAGCAGGACTTGTTTCAAACTTTACGGTTCACGAGAACAATCCCGACCATGCCGAGGATTATTACTACAATTCTTCACTTGCACATTGCGTTTACTACGGTGCATCACTCTTTCCGCAGTGTGAACAACAGCATCTGCACGGCGAAATTGTATCATTCGGCGTTCTGTGTCTTCTGACATATGACGGACAACTTGAGGAGAGAAACAGATTTTTTGAATTCAACCACAGTATTGGACTCCCCTGCACCCTCGGTGAAATTGCACTCACACCCGATGATGTGCCTGCAATTGCCCACAAAGCCGCAAGCGTTGTTGAATGGAAGTATGTTCCGGGTAATCCGACAGAAGAGAGATTCATCAATGCAATTCTTGCAACCGATAAAGCCGGCAGAGAGTTTTTGGCAAATAAATAATCTGTTTGCAATCAAATTGAATATTTTTAAACATAAAATCAACAGCCTGTGAGTTTTCTTTTACTCACAGGCTGTTTTTGTCAGCTATTCAATTGATTAGCAAATTAATTAAATATCAGCTCTCAGGGATTATATGTTGACCATACTCCGTCAGAATAGCACTTGCCAACATCTACTGTGAGATCAGCAGTCTTATTAGCACCCTTATTGCTGAAAATCACATTTGTTGCACCTTCGGGAACCTCCGCACGGTAGACACCGTTGCCGATGCTTTCCATTGCCTTTCCGGGCCAGGCTCCTGCAAGTTTTGTATTTGTGTCGTTCCAAAAGTATGCATAAGTATAACCCTTGGTGTACACATATGCTTTGTTTGCAGTTGTCGGTTCGGTACTCGGAGCAACCGTTGTCGGAACTGTCGGCAACTCTGAAGGATTAACATATACACCGCAATAACCGCAATTCTCGGAATTCACAATATAGGACTGAATCAAGGTTGCATCTTTAATTGAAATCAAATTATCTCTGTCAACATCTGCTGCAACAAGTGCGTTTCCTTCAAGAGTTTCAATATTTACAATATGTTTCTGAACAAGCGTTGCGTCAACGATGTTAATTTCACCGTCAAGCGTTGTATCGCCTACCATAACCATATTTTCATACATATCAGGATCGTAGTATGCAAATGTATCTGTGTTATTAAAGTCATAGTAATCGGATGCCTTGGAAATTACCCTGACCGAAACAAAGCCCGTATCATCAACATATGACTTATCAAGCGGGATATTGAATACCACGGGATAATCCTTTGAAACATAAGAAAGGTTCTGCGTGTAGTAGATCTCGTTTGTATTTCTGTTATAGACCTCGACTGTTGCAGGAGAATCATAACTATAATTGTTGGACACAGTGGTCTTTATGAAATTATCTTCACCGTCAATATACTGTTCTGCGGTAATTTCCATATCGGTATAGCCGAGATTTATATCATATGATGAAGTGTATTTCGCCTTACTGTCTGTTACCGTAATCGTTACACAACGGTTTACAATCTTTTCGGGTGCGGTAAACGGAACTGTAAAGACCTCACTTTCACCGGCAAGCAGTGACTTATCTGTTGTTGTATATGTACCGAGAACAGTACCGTTATAGTTTGTAACTGTGAATGTAAGATTACCCGTTTGGTCAAAGCTGTTATTGGTTACAGTAACTTCTGCGTTGACCTCTTTACCTGCGCTTACTGTGCTGTAATCAATATTTGCATCGGTAATTGTCGGCTTTGAAACAGAATCTGCAACTGTTGTAACAAGCTTCGATTCTGTATTCATTTCGTCATCCGTTACCTTTGAATCATAATATGTAAATGTGAGTTTGCCGTTAATGTACTCTGCCTCAACATTTTCAATGTAATTATCTGATGAAACAAATGTTACGGGGCTTGACCATTTACCTGTTGCTGTATCAAGACAAATAGCATTAATTTTGTTTTTGCCCTCAGTGTAAACGATTGAACAATCACCGTTTTCATCGCTGACGATTTCGGCATTTTCTGCAGCTGAACTTGAAATGTCACAAATTTTTGCCTTTGTCTGACTTGCAATATCGTACTGCATAAGTGCTCCGCTTTCATACCAAGCGACAACGGATTTGTTAAGCAACTTACCTGTTGTGACTGATGTTTCAACATTTTCCGCAAGAGTATTGATCTCGCCTGTGTTTGTGTTGCAAGCATAAACGGTTTTGTCGCCCGTTGTTGAAAGGTCACCGTCTTTGTCGCAAGTGTAAACAATATACTTAGAATTTTCACTTCCGATAATGTCACAATTAATTACTGCGTCAATATTCTGTGCAAGAGCCTGTGGCTGTGACCAATTGCCGTTTATGAAACTGCTCGTCATAATTGAATTTGAACTGTCATTAAAGAACGGGTTGTTGGAAGAGCTGTTCATCCAAACAACAGTAGGAACACCGTTGAGGTCCTTGAGTACAGGGGTTGCATCGTATGTGCCGTTATCCGAAATGCGTGTAAAGTTCTCAAATTTGTTTGTACCGAAACTGAATTGTGCAGAATATACATCGACATTCTTTAAAGTATCTTTAATTGATACATCGTCTGAAAGTTCACTGTTGCTTTGGGTATATACAAGATAAATTTGGTCACCGCAAACGGCAAGTGAATAGGACATATCAGCACACTTGTTGTTATCAAGCTTTTCGGATTTTGACCATTTGCCTGTTGTTGAATCGTAAATACTGTAATATAGTGCAAGTGCATTTGCCGCATTTGTTGCATTTTCGTCAACGCTCTGATAAACCATTACCGCCTTGTCACCACAGACTGCAATCTGCGGTTTTAATGCGGAGTATGCATTATCAAGCAGTGGTGTACTTCCGTTGCCCGACTCTATCTCATCGTTCCAACCGGAATTGTAACTGAGAAGTTTATCGTTCACCGAATAGTTATCGGTATCATATGCCGCTGCGACAAGTTCTGAATAAGCCTTAACCTTGCCCTTGGCATTTCTGTCATATAGCGTCACACTGGTGCTCAGAATTTTAAATTTGGCAATGTATTGACACAATTTTAGATATACTCCTAAATTACCTGATAATTTAGCTGTGTTCAATAAAACGGATTTATCTATTGAAACATCAAAAGCAAATTTAGCGTCTCCGTAAATACCAGTTGATATATTTTTTTCACCGACGCCCGCTCTAATTTCGGGTTCAATATCAATTAATAATTTATTAATCGGATCCATTTCAAGTTTATTTGTTGAGTTGTTACGCACACTTGAAACTCTTGCACTCAAACTGGTTTTTAGCTTTACGGTCATAGTGAGCGGAATATAACCTACAATTGTAGAACCGGTAAATTCAGAACTGGCAGTCACTTTGAGCGTCAGACTACATTTTGTAACCACAGGGTATCCTTTGCTTACATTAATTTTAATTAAGCCGGCAACGGAAAAGTTTAATTTAGGCAAAACATCTGTGAATTTTTCAAAATCTTCAAACTTTTTACCTACATTACCTTCCAATTCAAATACGTAATTTCCATTTCCCTCATATTTGGTTTTACCACTTGTATGTTTGAAATCAAGAGCCATTGAAAAGCCGTTTAGCCAATCTACCGAACAGTCTGTCAGATACAAATTGCTTCTCTCAGGAAATTTAAATGAAAATTGTTCATTTGTTTTATAATACCTTGTAAGAAGCTCGACCTTTTCATAAATACCCGATTTTAATGTAACATACAAATATACGTGATCGGATGCTGAAAAATCAGATGCCTTGTAAACATTTGTATAGATAGGATCAACACTATCCTTCTTTCTGCTTTTTGGTGTTAAAATCCTGTTTCTCTGCATAACATCAACTTTGGCAATATCTCCGTAAACTACCGCTTCAAATGTTACGCTTGCCGAACTTCCGTCAGGATTTTTTGCAGTTGGTCTAATTGCAGCGAATGAATTAAGTGCATCCCTGCCGTCAATTTTTACCTTTGAGGCTCCGAATTCACCGATACGGAATATTTTAACCTTCTCATTAGAACCAAACAGGCGACCTCTGAAATCTCTGTCAATGTAGGTGTAGTAACCTTTTAATTCCACCTTGAGATACGAAGTGATAACATCTTCTCTCTCTTCTTTCTTGATAACCACTCTTCCGTCCTCGTCTGTTTTACGACTGAAATCAGAGCTCAATTCAACGGTAGCGCCTGATATGGGGTTGTTGTTTTTGTCTTTGACATATACTACATAGCCCCCGCACTCCTCAGGGAATTTTTCATAATATTTATCAAGGAAGTAGTCATATTTGTGCAGAGAAACGTTTACACTACCCTCCATGGATGCAAAATCTTCAACTATGTTGTCAACATACTTAGTTGATCCTCCGGCATTTGTAAAGCAATGATAAACAAACTTTTCACCCGGATAAAGAATATCTCTTTGTTTTCTCATTTCGGATGAATTACCTCTTGAATCAACATATTCATCATAAAAAGATTCGTCAAGGCTTTCCCATTTAAAGCTTCTTAATGCGGAATCACCATTATTTCGTATTACAACATTGTATAACAGCTTTCCCCTGGTAGTGTTGCGATCGGACGCCTCAATTTCAACACCTATATTTGACGTGCCCTTAACCTCTATCGGGTTTGCTGACTTAAATTTTGCAGAAACCGGTTGGTTGAAGTAAGAAAGCATTCCCAGAAAATCAGCTGAAATATCATATGTACCGGCTTTGTCACCGCTGAGAACCCATTTAACGGTCTTTTGTGTCTGACCTGCAATTTTGTCAATATAGACAGACGCACTGCTTGCAGAAGAGTTGGTTTTGACAACACTCAGACCATCAGGAAGATTGAGTGTAACTCTATTGTCAAGCAAGCTGAAATCTCTTGACGAGTGGTTAATAATGTGTAACGAAACACTGAAGAATTCTTTTACATATGACGCTTCAACAGGGACATCAATATATGTAATTGTCGGATGATTTATATCACCTGTTACATTTGGAGTAAGTTTTCTTTCACCGGAAGATGATTTGACAAAAATAGGATTAGCAACCACTCTTTTACCGTTCCAATAAATTACCGAATCAATCGGCTGGTAATCATAGATAAGGGTTACATCCAATCTCACAACATTTCTGTTTTCGGCGGCATTGATATCTATGCCCGCTGCAACGATCTCATCAAATGACATTTTGTGAATTTCAAAGTCACCCGTAACAATAGGTGCATTCGTCAAAACAAGGGTTACAAAAGTTTGTCTGCTTGTAACAGAAACATTCTGCTTAACCGGAAGATAGTTACTGTCTTTATACGCAGATACAACATGAGTTCCAATCGGGACTTCAAATACTGCAACACCGTTTGAATCAGTCGTTCTGTGCTGTTGAGTTTTTTCTCCAAGGTCCATATACGCATCCGTGTTGGAAAGCACATGGCCATTGTTATCTTTAACACAAACACTGACCGTACTTACAAGATCTCTGTTTGTAACTGTGATTTCTTTTGTAAGTTTTGATGTGTTGCCGTCATTGTCGGTTACGCTGAGAGTAACTTTGTACTTACCCGAATTTTTGAAAATATGAAATGCTTTACCGTTTTCATTTTTAACGACGGCTGTACCGTCACCAAAATTAAAGCTGTAACTTACAATTTTACCATCGTCGATTGAAGCCGTTGCGTCGTACATATACTCGCTGCCTACTACCACGGTTGACTGGCAGTTGAGCAACGGTGTTGGGGGGATTTTACCGGAAAGCTTTAAAAGTTCACTTTCAACGCTGCTTGTGTTGTCGCATTTGTCGTAGGATTCAATCTTATAAATAACACTCTTGTCCGAAGCTTTGATTCCATCATCATTGTATGTATATGAAGTTTTTCCGCTCTCTGCGATTACAGAATCATAAAGAATATATGACTTATCATATGCACGCTTTCTGTAAATATAGAAATGTGAGATGTCATCTGCCTCGGATGTCCATGAAAGGCTCAATACATCGTTATCTTTTTCAACAAGTTTTAAATTCTTTATTTCGGGAGCGTCTTTATCAATCGTATAGGTTGCAATTTTTTCATCAGCCTCATTGCCCGATGAATCGCTCGCACTAACCTTGAGTGTTACCTCTGTACCGCTGTTAAGATCATCAACAGGAAGAGCAACGGTTACGGTGCAGTTGTTCTTTGAGTTGTCTGTGATTTCCTTAAGAGTTTTATATGAGCTGAATAACCCGTTGGTTTTGTACTCCACCTTAAGGCTGCTTAATCTTGCGTTATCAGACGCAGCGACTGTAATTGAGTTATTGTTCTTGCTGATTCTTGTACCGTCAACGGGTGACAGGTCATAGATAACAGGCTTAGTTGTATCGTTCTTAACTTTGCATGATACAACATCCGACTGTTCGCTGACATTTCCTGCAAAATCGACAGCCTCAATTTTATAATAGTAAGTAGCACCGAAATCTACATCTTCATCATATTTATTAACGGTCTTTACATTATCTTTTAAAAGAGTAAAGTCCCCGTTTGCACTGTCGCTTCTATATACTCTGTAATAAGCAAAACTGCTGTCATCCGTAATCGGCGTCCACGAAATATTGACAAATGATAAACCGCCCTTTGTTTCGCCTGATGACGCTGTTACGCCTGTCGGCTTTACGGGAGCTGTTCTGTCAACAACATACTCGTAACAGGTAAGGTCTTTGTCTTCGGTAACATTGCCGTAGCTGTCGCAAACCTTTGCTCTTACAAATATTGAACCCTCTTTGTAATCTGTTAGGTCAAGCTTATAGTCAAATATGTACTTTGCAGACTTGCCGGATACATTCTGTTCAGAAACTTCCTTCCAATTCTCTTTATCCGTTGAAGTCTCAATTTTGATTGACTCTACCCTGTAATCATCCTGAGTTGTAAAGCTGAGGTTGATTTCGGAATTAAAATATCCGGGTTCCGGAGTAATCTTTGTTACCTTAGGACAGATTGTATCTTTTAATGTTGTAACTGTAATTTCTTCTGACGGTACACCGCGATTTGAACGCCTGTCATAGCCGATTACACGATATACATAATCGTGTTCGGGTGCAAGTCCGCTCAGATTAACGCCAAGACTTGTGCTTGTTCTTGAAACACTTTCCCACGTTCCGTCATCTTGCTTACATTCAACAACAAAGTATGAAATATCATCGTCCGACACATCGCTCCACGAAAGGGTTGCCGTTGTTCCGGCAACTGCAACGCACTTAACATTTTTAACCTGCTCCGGACCTTGGTTGTCACACATATACTTCTGCGTTGTCGAATAAGTATAGTTTCCAAACGCATCATAAATCTTTGCAACAACATACACAATTCCGTTTGGTATTACTGTTGTGTCAATATTCTGTGAGTAAGAACTTCCGTTATGGCTGTCAAAAAGAGTCCAGCTTTCAAGAGGAGCTTCGGAATTAGTCGAGTAGTAAAGCTCCGTCTTTGTAACACCAACATTATCGCTGGCGACTACCGAGAACGGCTGTTTGCCGTAGATATAATTGTTAGATGCAGGAGTCATATTAATGAATTGAGGTGGGATTATATCATTAATCAGACCTGCCGAAACTATATCATACTTCAAGCTCTCCTGACCGTAAGCGTCAACACCTACGATATAGTAGTAGTAGGTAATGTCTTTTTCAACCTTTTTATCGGTATAGCTTGTTGTATCACGGTTTCTGATTTCACTCAAAAGCTCAAAGTTGGTTTCGTTTTCCGCACGCTTATAAATTCTATAAATTTTGGTATCGTATTCAACAGAAAGCTGCCACGAAAGCGCTATGTAAGTTTCCATCGGAGTGATGGTAACTTCATCAATCGGTGCGGGGTGAGTTCTGTCAACATTAACTTTGATGTTTTTGTAGCTCTGGCCGCCGTCTTTGTCTGTGAACACAAAGCGAAGTGAATATTCGCCAGTTACAACATTTTGAAGTGACCAGTATCCTACATAGCTAACACCGTCTGACTGAACATTTGCCATACAAGCCGACTTCCAGGTATTTCCGACACTGCTGAACTGAAATTCACCCTGACCGCCTGTTTTGGAAAGGTTGCTCTCCATTGTTGCGGTAAGCTTAATCTTGTTAAGTCCGCCTATGTCGGTTTTGTTATTCGGAAGGGTAATTTCCTTAACCGAAGTGCAGGCAGGCGTTACGGAAACTGTCTTTTCTTCCGAAACAATACCTTCATTATCAACGGCAGCAACACCGTAAACATACTTTTCGCCGCTCTTAAGATTGATATCTGTGTAGCTCAGATCTGTTGTTTCGTCATATTTTGCACCGTTTTTGTAGATGATGTAGTGATCTATGGATTCGTATCCTTTGGGTCTGTTCCATGAAATCGTCATACTGTTCTTTGCGACAGCCGTTGTCTTAAGATCGACAACATAATAATCTTCGGGAATAAGCTTAATATCAACATCACTCATACCCTTGGCATAAGTATAACCGAATGTGTCTTCATAGCAATAAACAGTAAATTTCTTATGGTTGTAAAAAGCACTGTCATTAATAGAGCTAAGTCCTTTACCAAGCACAACCTTCTTAAGTGAAGGATCATTGTCAAACACATAATATCCGATATACCGAACATCATTTCCGATATCTACACTTTCCAATGATGTACAATTTTGGAACACACGGTCGCTGACGTTCTTAACACCTTTACCCAATGTTACCGACTTTAACCCGCTGTTATTGTAAAATGCGTAAGAATCAATATATAAATCGTTGCCGGTCAGATTCAATTTGGCAAGAGCTGTACAATCGGAGAATGAATAGTAGGCAATTGAATTCAGGTTGTCACCTGTAAATTCAATTGATTCGAGTTTTTCATTTTTACGAAAGGCATAATTCCCGATGGTTTTTAATCCTTTACCGAATTTTACACTTTTAAGACTGCTTGCTGAATAATTTTCATTATTATTAATATCACACGGAGAAAAAGCTCTGTAAGCTATACTTTCAAGGCTATCAGGAAATTCAATACTTGTCAGTGATGTATCCATTGCAAACGCATAACTGTCAATTGATTTTACCGAGTTGCCAAAGTCAACATCCGTCAAAGACTGACAGTTATAAAAAGCGCCATACCCGATTGTTGTTACACCATCTCCGATTGTAACAGATGTCAGGTTAACGCAACCCGAAAAGGCATAGTCGTGTATTGTCTTTACATTGTCACTTATTTTAACAGCTGTCAGATTAGAATTCTCAAAAGAATACCCCTCAATTTCTGTTACCGTATCGGGAACTGTAAATTTTCCTTGTTTGGTTTCCGGATATCTAATAAGAATTGACTTGTCCTTGCTGTAAAGCACACCGTCAACACTTGTACAGAAAGCATTGTCTTTGGATACATTTATTTCTTCAAGTGCCGCGGTATTACGGAATGCACCCGTTTTAATTATTTTACAATTTTTACCTATCGTTACATTTTTTAAAGATTTACAATTGCTAAATGCATTCCCATCAATTTCTATAACATCATCGCCTAAATTCACTGTACTGAGCCCACTGTCACCATAAAACGCAGAATCACCGATAGTCAGATCTTTACCCGTGAAATCGACCTTTGTAAGTGCAGTACAGTATGAAAAAGCTTCTCCACCTATTGAATTCAGATTATTTCCTGTAAATTCAATATTTTCAAGATTATTATTTTGGGAGAAAGCACAGTTACCGATAGTTTTAAGTCCTTTTCCGAACTTAACTCTTTTAATGTTACTTTCGTAATCTTTATCGTGCGAATAACTTGAAAAAGCTCTTTTTCCTATGGTTGTCAGGCTGTCAGGAAATTCAATAGTCACCAATGATGTATCGCATGCAAATGCATAATCTCCGATTGATGTTACCGAATTACCGAAATCAATTTTGGTCAATGCAGAACAGTTACTAAATGCCTCATCTTCTATTGTTTTAGTCAAGCCTGTGCTGTCTTTAAAAATAACTTCAGATAATGAACTGCATTTACTAAACGCATATTTTCCAATATTCTTAACATTTTCCCCGATTGTCACCTTTGTGAGATTCTTACAACCGCTAAAAGCACGCTCAGCAACTGATGTTACAGTATCGGGAATAACAAATTCTCCGGATTTGCTCTGCGGGTACAATATGATGGATGTTTTTGATTTGTTGAGCAATGCACCGTCAACACTTGTATATTTTTCGTTATCTTCCGAAACATTGATTTCTTCAAGATTAGCTGTGTTGCCAAAAGCTGTCGGTACAATTGTTGTACAGCTTTTTCCGATTGATATACTCTTTAAAGACGAACAATCCGCAAATGTATTTTCACAAATTTCCGTAACATTGTCGGGAATCACTATACTTTGCAGGCTACTGCATTTATTAAAGGCATATGAGCCTATTTGAGTAAGCGTGTCGGGTAAGGTTATTGTTTCAATGTTTTTACAATAGCTAAAACTGTAAGAATCTATTGTTTCCAGTCCCGAACAAAGTTTAACATCAGTAAGTGCCTCGCAACTACCGAAAGCACTTTTACCGATCGACTTCACCCCTGATTTCAAATTAAGGGACTTTAATTCTTCACAATTATAAAAAGCATTACCACCAATAACAAGGTTATTACCGGATATCTCCAAATCCGTGAGTGATACAGCATTACAGAAAGCATACTCACCAATTGAAGTAAGGCTATTGCCTGTAAATTTAAGATTGGAAATTTTGCTGTTATAGTAAAAAGCATATTCTCCGATAGTTTTTAGGTTCTTGCCAAACTTAACACTTTCAATGTTACCTTTTCCATTTAAATTCCAGTCAGCTCTATTTGATGTGACTGAAAAAGCATAACGACCTATATATGTCAAGCTATCCGGAAATTCCAAATTTTTAATTAGATTACAAGCACAAAAAGCGAAATCTTCAATGGAAGTTACTGCATTACCAAAGTCAACTTCAGTCAAAGAAGAACAATTCTGGAACGCACCGTAACCTATTGTTTTCTTGGCAACATCACTGTCCTTAAATATTACCGTTTTAAGTGACTTACACCATTCAAACGCATAAGAACCTATTGTTTCAACACCTGAACCAATAGTAACTTTTGTAAGTTCATAACAATAATGAAAAGCGTCCTTTTCTATTGATTTTACAGTATCAGGAACAATAAACTCTCCCGATTTGCCTGCCGGATAACAAATAATAGATGTTATATCTTTGCTACAAAGTGCACCGGCAACACTTGCGTAACTTTTGTTATCTGCGGAAACATTGAATTTCTCAAATGCCGTTGTTCCTATGAATGCATTTGAAGCAATTGAAAGGCAACCTTTTCCGATTGTAACTGTCTTAAGAGCCTTACAAGCCTGAAATGCATAATCACCAATCTCAGTCACCTTATCGGGAATCACAATGTTTTCGATAGAAGCACCATAGAACGCATAATTTCCTATTTTTGTAAGGTCCTCCGAAAGCTCAATTTCGGTAAGACTTTCACACGAAAAAGCAGAGCCTCCGATAGTACTGATTCCGGCACCTAATTTTACCGTTTTTAACGAAGAACCACCAAAGGCGCGGATTCCGATAGATGCGTTATCACCGGATAGATTCAGTTCGGTAACAGCCGTTTCGTAAAAAGCCTCCTCACCAATACTTTTTAGGGAATTGCCGTTAAAAATTACTGTTTTCAGCGACTTGTCATTCTTAAATGCACGGCTGCCAATCGTTTCAACATACTTTCCAAAAGTTACTGATGTGATTGACTTTTCATAGAAAGCGTCGTCAGCTATCGAGGCTACTTTCTTGTTGTCAATTTTATCAGGAATGACAACATCCGTACCGCTGCCGATATAGCTCAAAATCTGAACCTTTGTGTATTCATCGGTAAGCGTATAAGTGAAGTCATCCGTTGTATAGGTTTCCGTTGAGCTTGTGCCTGTTGCCGACGAAAGCATTTCAGCAGCTTTTACATATGCCGTGTGGAAAACCTCACTTGGCAGAATAGTAAACACGCTGAAAACGGTCATAAACACAAGTACAAGGGAAACCGCTCTCTTGATTACTCTCTTCATATACTTCTCTCCTAATTGATAATGAGCGTAACGCATTTATTCCGCATAAATTAAGTTGCAAATTCTACGAATTTAGTCTTTATGTGCGTATCAGGGGGCAATGCAACGCACAAGAAAATTTTATCCAAGAATGCATTGTTAAATTTATACAGTTATAAATCACAAAATATTGCACATCTATGGCTTATACATAAAATGATAAATCGTGTCAAAAAAAGATACAATATTTCATTATGCACTACGCATACTTCATAATCATATCAAGTTAGTGTGATAAAGTCAATGCATATGTACCAAAAAATATGGATAAACTTTAGCGATAATCAACAATAAAAAGTCTACAACATTACCTGATGACAATCCCATAACAAAATAAGTACATAGTTTACATTTTTAAATATTTAACTATATTTTATAATGTAAGGCAACAATAAACGACAATATTTAAACATTCAATTATTGAAGCAAAACATAAGAAAACCGCCCTTGATTAAAATCAAAGGCGGGGAAATTATAAATTATTAATTTTTAAAGGCTGAATTATTTGAGCCATACAATGTCGGTATCGGTTGCAAGGTTATCAATTCCGTAGAGCACAACAACCTGTTCGGGATTATAGGTTGACACAAGCTGTGAAACGCTTTCCTTGTAATAACGCAGGTCAACTAAAACCACTTTACTGTAATTCTCTGCAAGGAACGGTGCAAGGCTGTGCGAAAAGCTGTCTTTGATGAGAAGAATTGTGCCGTTCTTTGCGTTGGTGTTTGTAATCTCTGTGAGGGCGTGGTTGCCGTCAATGAATACGGGGTACTTGTCGTCCTCTTTGAGGTGGTCGGTAAAGTACATTGAACCCGAAGTTTTTACATTTGAGCCTTCTGTGATTTTTACGGAGATGTTCTTTGACGAATTGTTCGGGTTGCTCCAAATCTCGATATTATCGGGCGGAGTGAGCCAAAAACCGCTTGAAGAATATGTTGTGCCGTAAAAGTTTGGATAGCTGTCCTTTTTCAAGGTTGAGTCGTCAATCGGAGTAACACCAAGTGCTTTGCAGAGTTCTTGATAGCCTGTGTAAGCACCCTTTGTTGTCCAGTGATGGTCGGTTTTGTAGTAGAGCTGACTTCCGTTTTTGTATTCGCTCTTAAAGCGTTCACGCAAATCTACAAATCCGATTTTATCCTTTGAAAGTGTCGAAGAAATCTTGCTTATATCCTCGTCATCGTTGTATTTATCGTGGAATGTCGGGAGTACATCATCGACAATATAGCCTGTTGACGGAACAAGCATAACCGTTGTTGGGGCGTCAATTGACTTTGCAAAGTCGGCAACCGCACTTATATTCTTATCAAGATTGTTGTCGGTTGAGACAGGCTTGTTGATGAGGTAGCCGTTTTTGCAGTTGTACACGCCGCTTGCGCCGTTGTTACCCTCGGCAAGGGCGGTATATGCGTTAAGACCTACCCATGTGTTTCTCTGTGGAAACTGGTCGGCAAAGAATGTTTCAAACTCACTGCCGAATTCACCCGAAAGCAATTTTTCGGCATTAACCTCGGGAAACTTCTGCAAGTATCTTTTTTCGGAAGAGCTGTAATCGGTTTTCGGAGAAAACAAGAACCACAATGCCATTCCGTATATAAAAATCAGAAATACAACCGCAGGAATGTATTTTCCGATTTTACTTCTGTTATCAGCAAAATGCATATATATTCACCTGACTTTTTACTAATTGTCCATAGCCGTTTTAGAATCTGAAATAGAGGAACGGGTTGTAGCTCTGATTAACAAGACCTGCTGTGCTGACTGCAAGAACACCGATGCAGTAGAGGGTTTCGGGAATCCACATAAAGCGTGTGTGTTCAAAGCGAGTGTAGATCATTGTTGCAAGCGGAGTTGACGCAATTGCCGCAATAATAAGCATAGGCAGGTTGCTCATAATGAGATTAAATGCCTGATCGCCACAAATTCCGTTGCCGAAATTGAAGAGGTCAACCATAAACTCACCGAGCTGTCCGACATCGGTAAAGTAGAAAAGTCCCCAACCGATGATTACGATAAACAGAGTGTAAATGTGCTGAACAAATGAGGGGAGCTTGTCGAGGAATTTTTTGAGAACGAACTTTTCGAGAATGAGAAGAAGTCCATAGTAAAGTCCCCAGAGTACAAAGTTGTATGCCGCACCGTGCCAAAGACCTGTGAGTCCCCACACGATGAGAAGGTTGAGAATCTGTCTTTTTACGCCCTTTCTGTTACCGCCGAGAGGGATATAGACATACTCTTTGAACCATGTTGAAAGCGAAATGTGCCACCTTCTCCAGAAGTCTGTAATTGACTTTGCAATGTAGGGGTAGTTGAAGTTCTTGAGAAACTCGAATCCCAGCATATTGCCAAGACCGCAAGCCATATCGGAGTAACCCGAGAAGTCAAAGTAAATTTGGAAAGTGTAGGCTATCATACCCACCCAAGTTCCGACAACACCGTTTTCATCGGTTGTTGCAAAAATGTTGGTGGTGAGCGTTCCCATTGTGTTTGCGATTATTACCTTTTTTGCAAGACCGACCATAAAGAGCTTTACGCCCTTTGTGAACATTTCAAGCGTTTCACGGCGGTTTACAAGCTGTTCGGCAACATCACGATAGCGGACAATCGGGCCTGCAATAAGCTGTGGGAAGAGCGCAACATATGTACCGAAGTTGATAAAGTTCTTCGACACGGGCGCATCGTCACGGTAAACATCAATAACATAGCTCATTGTCTGGAATGTGTAGAAGCTAATGCCGATTGGCAGGCTGATCTTAAGTTCCGGAATATTGAGGAACGGCAGCATATTGAGCGTTTCGGTTATCATTCCCGTGTATTTGAACACCGCAAGAATACCGATATCAAGAATACAGGTCAGAATTAAAAACAGCTTTTTCTTTTTGGCATCGGCTCTGTACTTGTCCACAAGCCAACCGCCTATGTAGTTGAAAAAGATGTTGAACACCATAAGCAAAACAAGCTTTGGTTCACCCCAACCGTAGAATATGAGGTTTACGATAAAAAGAAAAATATTGCGTCCCTGTCTTGGCACAAGATAATAGGCAAGCAGAGTAATCGGCAGATACGCAAACAAAAACACAAGGCTCGAAAATACCACTCGTTTTATCCTCCTACAAATTTAATTTCATAATTTTTTCAAATACCATCCTACATATTTTAACTTATTGCCCTTTTTCAGTCAACATACAAATTATATGATTTTTTGCCCATACGGAATAAAAGTAATGTTTATGATTTTGTGTCTTTGTCGAAAGCAGTCCTTCTATGTAAACTGATTGGCATTTTGTAACATTATTTGACTAAACAAAAAACGGACCGCCGTGTGACAGTCCGTTGATTGCAAATAAAAATTATTTTGTTGCGTTGTAGGTTTTTGAGAAAAGATTTGTGCCGTCCTTTGTATTAATTTCAATAACAACAGACGGATTGTCAACACCTGCTTTATCTTTAAGCTCATTGGCAAAAGTTTCAAATGTTGATGACATAGAATCAAAAGCATTTTCAAGAGTTGACTTTACAGTGTCGAGTGACTCCTCAGGAATATCTGTTTTGTAAGCAAATGTGAAAACAGCCTTTTCGCCTTCAGCCTTAACATCAATGTCTAACATTGAACCAAAAGAAGATTTCATTGTATCAATCTCTTTCTGGCAAGCGTCTGATGAGATGTAGTTTGAAAGTTTCTGCTCAGATGATTCACCGCAACCGACAAAGCAGAAGATAGATGTTACTGCAAGAACAACAGCAACAAGTGTAAGCGCAATTTTTTTCATTGTTTTACTCTCCTTAAAAATATCGTGCTTAAATTGTACTATGTTTATATTATATTGTCAATAGATAGCAAAATATTTAATTTTTGAGCTAAATTTATTTTATCTTGTTGTTATATTTTTGTTAATCTTTACTAATATTACATTTGTATTTCCTCGTAAATTCCTTTGTTTCGTTGTTGCGGACAACATCACTTTGATTCTGCTCAACAATACTTGTTATTGCTCCGACATCAATCCAAATTTCGTTGTCACTCTCTTTTTGGCTCTCATCAAACACAAGCTCAAGTCCGAGGTGCAGATGACTTTCGGTAATTCCATTTGTATTTTCGGTATCGCTGTAACCCGTTCGTCCGACATAGCCGATTACATCGCCCGCACAAACTTCGTCACCCTCTTTTAAGTTTTCTGCAAACGGACGGTTCTGCCTTAAATGGGCGTAGTACCAATAGCGTTTTTTGTCGGCAGAGCGGATTCCGATTCGCCAACCGCCGTATCTGTTCCAACCCATAATTTCAACCGTTCCGGACTCAACCGCAATTACAGGAGTGCCGACCGCCGCCATCAGGTCGTGACCGAGGTGCGGTCTTGTGTAGCCGTAGGTTCTGACTGCACCGAAATCGTCATAGCAGGAATACGGAAAGGTTTTTGCAATCGGCGAAAACCAACACAAGCCGTAGCCTTTTTCAGCGCCTTTGGAAGTTTCTTTCTCGTAATCACCGACAATTCCCGACAATGCCGCACCGTATGCCTGAGAGTAGTAGTTGAAATATTTCATATCCTTTGTCAGATTTTCAACGGTTTCGCCGTTTTTGATTTTGTCGGCGAAGTCGGTCATATCGCTGTATTTATACTTTGTGAAATCACCGCCGTACTTTGCACCGAGATATGCAAGCATAGTTATGCAATCGGTGTGCTTTTCGTCACCGTGGGTTTGTATGTCAAGGTCAACGGCATTTTGCAGAGCGTCTTTCGTAACATTAAATTCAACATATTTTATGTAGTTTTTTTTCGTGTCCTTTCCGCCCAGAAACACAACAGCCGACAATGCCGCAAGCATTACGCAGAGGAACACACAGAGCAGTTTTTTCATATCAATCACCGATAATGTATATGAAAAATGGCATATAGTTATTCATTGCGATTGTTATAAAATTACCCTGTTGTGTTCATCACACCAAACAGATATGGTTTTGCCGTAAAATGAAAAAAACAGCGGTGTAACTCGCTGTTTCTTCCATATTTTTAATTAAAGAGAGAGGAAAAATATATCAAATGAAAAATCTTGTAAGCTGTTTAATCGAAACGGTTGTTTAACACCTGTGTATCACGCTCGGGCAAAACTTGTTATGAATTAAATCATACTGTCTTCTCGAACGGTAATAACGGTTGTTTGCCACCTCTATGTCACGCTCGGGCAGAACTTGTTATAAATTAAATCATACTGTCTTCTCGAACGGTAATAACGGTTGTTTGCCGTTTCCTTATGTTGTGGCTATATTATATCACGGCAACCGTGACAAAATAATGACAAATAAGGGAAGATTTTGAAAATTTTTTAAAAAATTTTTGCTTACGCTTTTTCTACGGTAAATGTCAATTTATTGTTGGCAACATTGATTTTACCGCCGATATTTGCAAAATAAGAGGTTAAAAATTGATATACTTCGTCCTTCTCTACTTCATCAAATGAAAAATACTGTCCTCCGCAGGCATCGTGAAAATGGAGATACACTCCGAATTTTTCGTCAAGAATCTTCTTGAATTCAAGAACCTGTGAATACGAAAAGTTCATAATAAGCTCCTTAAAGCAGGTTTTCTTTTTCAAAAGCCTGTCTTAAATCTTCGATAATATCGTCAGCGTCTTCAATGCCAACGCTGAAACGGAAAAATCCGTTGTGGAATTCTTCGGGATAAAGATACTGTCTTTCATCGTTTTCACCGAGGAATACGATAAGGCTTTCATCGTGACCAAGTGATACAGCCGATGTGATTACTTTCAGATGTGTAACAAAGCGGTTGTAGGTATCATGGTCGGCTTTAAGTCCGAATGAAAGCACTCCGCCAAAGCCGTTTTTCATCTGCTTAACTGCAATATCGTGATTCGGGTGTTCTTCAAGTCCGGGGTATGCAACAAAGCTGACGCCTTTGACTGTTTTCAGATAACGGGCAACCTTGAGAGCATTTTCGTTGTGCTGTTTCATACGCAACGGAAGAGTTACCGAACCTCTCATAATCAGCCATGCATTGAACGGACTGATTGTTGCGCCGAGGTTAATCTGCGACTGAGCGCGGATAATATCGAGGTGCTCCTTTTTACCGATGATTGCACCGCCCATTGCGTCACCGTGACCGTTGATGTACTTTGTAAGGCTTTCAACGGTAAAGTCTGCACCGAGTTCAATCGGTCTTTGGTTGAACGGAGATGCAAATGTGTTGTCAACCGACAAAAGTGAACCGTTTGCGTGGGCAATTTCTGCAATCTTTTCAATGTCTGAAATTGAAAGAGTAGGGTTGCCCGGTGTTTCAATGTGAATAAGCTTTGTGTTCGGACGGATTGCCGCCTTGACCTTTTCAATGTCGGTTGTGTCAACGATTGTGGTTTCAACTCCGAATTTATCTTTGAGAAGTTCGTTCAGAAGTCTGTAAACCGCAATATATGTTACGCTTGAAAATACAACATGGTCACCGCTTTTGAGCAACGCAAAGAAAAGTCCCGACAGAGCCGCAACACCGCTTGCAAGAACTACGCAGTCTTCGCCGCCCTCAAGAGACGCGAGTTTTTCCTGAAGATACTGCTGATTTGAACCGCCGTTGCGTGTGTAGAGGTTTTTGCCTGCACTGCTCCAGTTAAGGTCACTCGGGTCATACGGGAGTTCGTAGCTGTTTGCCATTGTTATAGGTCTTTTGATTGCCCCTGTTTCGCTGTCAACATCGTTGCCCGTGTGAACAGCCCTTGTCTGAAATCCGAATTCATCGCCGAAAGTTCTCTTTGCCATAACTTATACTTCCTTTCTTGAGTTGATTTATGTGTGCTTGATTACGCAATGTTTAATGCGTTTTTATATTTCTTAGTTTTCCTATGTATTTAGTATGATTTAATTATAGCACCATTTTTTGAGTTGTCAAGAATATTTTTACAAAAGAAAAAATTGCATCAATACCTTATTCGGGTATCAATGCAATTTATATGACTTTTTAACTATTCACTTTTCACTATTACCTTTTCACGCTATTGCATTACCGAGTTTGCCATAATATATTTTCTGAGCGGGCCCTGCATAATCTCTTCAATCTGCTCGGGTTCATCGGGCAGAAGAACAAGAAGCTGATTTGCGGCTCTGACAACATATCCGTCATCGCCGTTTTCATTTTTTAGCTTTTTGCAGTCATTGACAGGGGTTTCACACAAGGCACGGGAAATTATGCTTTTTATTCCCTTTTCGTCGTCAAATCCGAGTCCGCCGACAACAAATACAACATTCAGCTTTTTGAAAGCGTCGGTCAGTTCATTGCCGAGTTGTTCGGAATCGGTTGCAAAGCAGGTTTTGACGAGTTCGAGGTCAAGCTCGGAAAAAGATTTTTGCAAAGCTCTTTCACAAAACGAGGTTTTGCGAGCAGCGAAAAATACAAGCCTGCAATTCATTTTCCGTCCCCCTACTGTGCGTTTGCGTATTTTGGTTTCAACTTAGCCTCAAAGTTCGGTGCAATTGTCATATTCACCGTAACATTTGTGTAGTTAAGCTGCCAGCCCGCAAATGTATAATCGTAATATTCATCACTCGGTTTTGTCGGATTTTTCGGCGGCTTTGCCGACTTTCCGTACTCAACCTTTTGTGTTGAAAGAACCGAACCGTCATAGTTAAGGAAGGTGACATTGCAATAAACCTTTGCCTGTGTCGTTGGCTGTGGTTTCTGTGTTGCAGCCTGACCCTTTGTATTATTGGTTGCTGCCGTTGTGGACTGTGTTGCCTTTGTTACCTTCTGGTTCTTAAAGCTGTAATCGCCGTCATACCAAGTAATCTGACCGTTCTTGTATGCCGTGTCAAAATCGGTAACTGTCGGTCTTGTACCGCCGTATGATGAATAATAAACCTGTGGCCATACTGCATTCTTATTGAGTGATGCCTTTGAAATATCAACCTTGGTTGACTCGCCTGCTCTCACCTTTCTTGCAACAATAACAGTTCTGAAGTTTGTGAACTCATACGAACAAGTTGAAAGTGTAATAAGCTCGTCATCCTCGTTTACATCAACAGGACAATTGAAGAGTGAACGAATACGGACATTGTAAACATAGTTCATAAAGTCCTTGTCGTTTTCAAAGTCGCTTATCATATAGTTGAAGAAGTCGCCGTGAGCGGCAAGTGTATTTGTCTTAAACACGGAGATAATCTTGTATGTGCCCTTGCCCTTAGGAGTATCAAAGCGGAATGTAGGAACTTCCTTGTAGAAATCAAGGTTACCTGTTGTACCGCCAAACTTCATAAGGTCACCGAACATTGAACCGTCCTGAATATGGTGAGAATGGAGTACAAGGTTTTTGCTGTCAGTACCCTTTGTTGAACGGTAGTCAACAAATACGCTGCCAAATCCGTCCCACTCATTCTTATAGTTGTGGTTAAGGTAGTACTGCTGTGGTGTGCTGTCTGCCTTATGCCACAAAACAGGATAGTCGATGTGTGTGTCCTTCATCTGAATCCAACCGACGATTTCGTCATTGATTTTCAGAAGTTTATCCCAGTTAATTGAATCGTCCTTTTTCTTTGCCGGGGTAGTGTCGGCACCGTCGTCAACGCTGTGGGCAATTCTCTGAATTTCACCGTTAAGCTCGGCATTTCTCAGGCTGAGATATACCATATTGTAGAAGAGCAAAGAAAGTGCCGTGAGAAACACGAGGAACGAAACAATTACAACGCATTTTCTTGTGATTTCCTTTGAACCGTCACCACGCATAGGAATGAAGTTGTTGACAAAACCTGTTTTTGCCGGAACAAATTCACGGTCACTGAAACCACCCGGATAGTCTATCTGTGAATTTTCAAAATTCGACTTAGCACGAATACACGCAAGACAAACCATATCTTCGGGACTCTCACCTGCAAGTGCGGACTTTGGAAGAACAGCAACCTGAATACCACGGTATATAAAGCAATAGCCACGATAGCCGTTACCCATATCATTAAGGCTGAAAATTCTTGATTTTTTACGGAACATTCTGTACTTATCTTCGAGCTGTTCCATTTCTTCCTTGCTTGCCTTACGCTTCTTTGCGTTGAGAAAATCAAGGTTTCTCTTGCGCCAGTAATCCTTTGGCACAGGGGTGTTTTCATACTTCTCAGCAGCCGCAACTACCTCGGCAAACTTTTTGCGGAAAGAAGTGCTGTCCTTTGTTGTAAGAGCCTCGGCAATTACAACCTGATCAGGCACATTTTCACTTTTTGAAAGCTCGTTAAGTGCAGAAATAATTTTTGAATATGACGACGAAACGCTTTTAACTTTGGTCATAGAAAAACCGTTCTGTTCAAGTTTATTCGCAATTTCGTCTTTTGTTTGAGAAAGGTCAGCGGAATTTTTGCCCGTTAAGGAAAAAATCTCAACATCCATATCAATTCCCCTTTCAATCAGTTTTTTATTCATCATTTGCCGAAATTCTTGTAACCTTAAGGTTCTGGAGAGCCTCTTCAACAAGAGGTTCAAAGTTCGGCTTTTCCTGAGCCTCTTTTACATATTTGAGAACAGGTTTTGTGCGAGGGTGTTTTGGTGTGAACACCGTACAGCAGTCCTCATACGGTTCAATTGAAATATCGTAAGTATCAATCTTGTAGGCGATGTCGATAATCTCCTGCTTATCCATACCGATGAGAGGTCTGAACACGAGCATATCGGTTGCCTCGTCTGTACAGGAAAGCGCACCGATTGTCTGGCTTGCAACCTGACCTAAACTTTCACCTGTGATGAGTGCCTGACATTCGTACTTTTCGGCAATCTTTTCGGAAATCTGCATCATCAGACGGCGCATAATGATTGTGAAAAGTTCTTCGGGACACTCGTCCTTTATTTTCTCCTGCAACTTTGTAAATGGCACTGTGTACATCACCATATCGCCTGCATATCTGCTGACTCTGCGGAGAAGTCTTACAACCTTATCTTCGGCTCTGGGGCTTGTGTATGGCGGACTTGCAAAGTGAATTGCAGTAAGTCTTATACCTCTTTTTGCCATCATATAAGCGGCAACGGGAGAATCAAGTCCACCGCTGATGAGGATTGCGGCTCTGCCGCCTGTGCCAACGGGAATACCGCCTGCTCCTCTTATCGGTTCGCCGTGAACATAAGCACCAAAGTCACGGATTTCAACATTTACAACAAGGTCGGGGTTGTGAACATCAACTTTGAGATGCGGAAATTTTGAAAGAATTTCACCGCCGACTTCTCTGCAAATTTCGGGAGATTTGAGCGGAAACTTCTTGTCGCTTCTCTTTGCCTCAACCTTGAAGGTTTTTATATTGTTAAGCTGGTTTTCAAGATATTTCGGAGCAATTTCAAGCACGGACTCAATTGTCTTTTCGCAGACAGCCGCTCTTGAAAAAGCG